>JAGVII010000041.1 GCA_020056155.1 Afipia sp. | reverse complement strand
GCCAGGCATGTCGCGGAATCCTGTCCGCCGGAAAACAGCACCAAGGCTGCGTTGTTTTGGCCCAACTCTGTCATGGGATTGCACTTAGCATCCGGACACAGCGCCGCCAATTGTCTCCAGACCGCCATTGCGGCATAGAGGGCAAGCCCTTTTCATACCCCCGGTGCGCCATGCCTTCTTCCCAAGATATCTCCAAACTCCTCGATATCATGGCGGCGCTGCGCACGCCCAAGACTGGATGCCCGTGGGACCTGGAGCAGACCTTTGCAACCATCGCACCCTACACCATCGAGGAGGCCCATGAGGTAGCAGAGGCAATCGCACGGGACGATCTCGAAGACCTGAAGGAAGAGCTGGGCGATCTTCTGCTACAGGTCGTGTTTCATGCGCGGATGGCTGAGGAGCAAGGTGCATTTGCATTCGGCGACGTCGTGAATGCGATCATCACCAAGATGACCCGGCGGCATCCCCATGTGTTTGGCGAGAAAGCCGGACGCATGACGCCCGATGAAGTGAAGGGACTGTGGCACAGCATCAAGGCGGAGGAGAAAGCCGAGCGCGCAGCGCTGCGCGGGGAAACTCCTGGCGCGAAACCCGGTCTGCTGGACAGCGTAAAAAAAAGCCAGCCCGCATTGGCGCGGGCGATGGATTTGCAGCGCACCGCCTCGACCGTCGGCTTCGACTGGAACGATCCGCGTGCGGTGCTGGCGAAGATCCGCGAGGAAGCCGACGAAATCGAAGCGGCGCTGGATAGCGGAGATCAGTCGCACATCGCCGAAGAGACTGGCGACCTTCTCTTCGCTGTGGTCAATCTGGCGCGTCACGCCAAGGCTGATCCTGAAATGGCGCTGCGAGCGACCAATGCGAAGTTTGAGCGGCGCTTCGCCTATATCGAACGCACTCTGTCCGCGCGCGGCTCATCGCTCGAAGCCGCGACACTGGCTGAAATGGACGCGCTGTGGAACGAGGCGAAGACAGCAAGCTAATTTCGCGGCACGCGTCTTTCAATGCGTGCTCGGAACCGCGCCGAATTTGGCAATGGTGATATCGCGTTTGGTTTCGTCAACGCGCACGGTCATGGCGAACCGTCCGTCCTGCATCTGCTTGTCCAGCACTTCGGCATTCCGGTGCAGCCAGCTGATGCCCGCGCCGTCAGAAGCATCGATGGAAAGTTCGAGCGTTATCCGCGTGACCGCAAGACGCTCCTCGATGGCGGCGAGCAGGGCTTCGACGCCCTCGCCTGTTTCGGCTGAGACCGGAAAACACGGCCGCTCGGCCGGCCGGCGCGCGGCAATGTTCGCAAGATTGGCGCGCTCGTCTTCATTGAAACGATCGATCTTGTTCCAGACTTCAAGGATGCGCTGGCCGCTGTCGGGGTCGATCCCAAGCTGACGCAGCACGTTTTCGACGTCGTGCTGCTGGGCTTCAGCGTCCTCATGCGAAATATCGCGCACGTGCAGGATGACGTCGGCCTCGATGACCTCCTCCAGCGTGGCGCGGAAGGCGGCCACCAGCATGGTGGGCAAGTCGGAAATGAAACCGACCGTGTCGGACAGCATCGCCTTGCCGCCGTGCGGTAGCGTCAGCGCGCGCAATGTGGGGTCCAGCGTCGCGAACAGCATGTCGGCGGCCTGCACATCGGCGCGGGTCAGCCGGTTGAACAGCGTGGACTTGCCGGCGTTGGTGTAACCGACCAGCGCCACAACGCGATAGGGTACGCGCTGGCGCCCGGCCCGGTGCAACCGGCGCGTCGCCTGCACTTTCTTGATTTCGTTTTCGATGCGCGTGATGCGCTCGCCGATCATGCGACGGTCGGCTTCGATCTGGGTTTCGCCGGGACCACCCATGAAGCCGAAGCCGCCGCGCTGGCGTTCAAGATGGGTCCACGACCGGACGAGACGGCTACGCTGGTAATTCAGGTGCGCGAGTTCAACCTGCAACGTACCTTCGCGGGTCTTCGCGCGGCGGCCGAAAATTTCCAGAATGAGCCCGGTGCGGTCGAGCACCTTTGCGTTCCATTCCTTTTCGAGGTTGCGTTGCTGAACCGGCGAGAGTGCGCAATCCATCACGACCAGATCGACATTGTTGGCCTTGATCAGGCCGACCATCTCCTCGACCTTGCCCTTGCCGAGATAGGTCGCGGGCCGGACTTCGCTCAGCGGCGCGACGACCGCCTCCGCCACGGTCAGATCGATAGCGCGTGCCAGACCGACGGCTTCTTCAAGCCGGGCGTCGGGATTGCGTGTGCCATGAGACATCGTTGGCGCGTCGGGATCGCCCCGCCGCGCGCGTTTGTACGGACCGATGACCAGCACCCGTCCTGTATCGCCCCTCGCCGACCGTGGACGGTCGGCGGCCCCGTCGAAGTTCCGGGGTTCCAAGTTAGTTCAATCTCAAGCTGGCGCGTCCTCGCCGCCTTCGAACAACTGGATCGGAGCGCCCGGCATGATCGTCGAGATCGCATGCTTGTAGACAAGCTGCGAGTGACCATCGCGCCGAAGCAGCAGGCAGAAATTGTCGAACCAGGTGACAATGCCTTGCAGCTTCACTCCATTGACCAGAAAGATCGTCAGTGGCGTTTTGGTTTTGCGAACGTGATTGAGAAAAGTGTCTTGTAGGTTTTGTGCGCGGTCTGCCGCCATTTTCTTATCCCGCATTCTTGTTTTTGGGCCAGCCTGCCCTCTTCGGGGCGTGGTCTGGCTGCCGGCGTCCCTGAGATCCCCCTCCGGGTGCTGCAACGCGATTAAAGGACACGCCCCGTTGTTAGGCAAGGCCGTGGTACCGGGCTAGGCGGCCAATGGGCGGAAAAACTTACGAAAATGCTGAAAAACGGTGGAATTCTTCACGCAATCGCATGGAAATGGAGCCCGGCTTGCCGTTCCCGATGTTTCGGCCGTCAATCCGGACCACCGGCATGACGATCTGGCTGGAGGCCGTCACGAACGCCTCGGCCGCGTCATAGGCCTCCGCAGGGGTAAAAGGACGCTCCTCGAGCTTGATCTGGAGCGCCGCCAGCACCTCCATCAGCACGGCGCGCGTGATCCCGGCCAGGATGCCGCTGTCAACTGATCGGGTGATCACTTTGCCATCCCGGGTCACGATCCAGGCATTGCTTGATGAGCCTTCCGTGACATGACCATCGTGATCCACAAACCACGCCTCATAGGCGTTGTTCTCACGCGCCTGTTGTTTCGCCAATACGTTCGGCAACAGCGACACGGATTTGATGTCGACGCGCGGCCAGCGGTTCTCTGGCACGGTGATGACGCCGATGCCCTTCGCGGCCGTGTCCTGGTTCTTCTGAAAACTGAGACCGCGCGCAGTCACCACCAGGGCCGGCTTCACCGGACTAACCGGGAACGCATGATCGCGCCGTGCCACGCCGCGCGTGACCTGCAGATAGACGATTCCGTAACTGACGCGATTGCGCCGCACGGTTTCGTGGATCACGATTTCCAGCGCGGCCAGCGGCATCGGCATGTCGATTCGCAATTCGCGCAGCGAGCGCTGCAGCCGCGTCAGGTGGCGGGGCATGTCGACGACCTTGCCGTCCCGTATCTCGCAGACTTCGTAGACGCCATCGGAAAACTGATAGCCACGGTCCTCGATATTCACGCAAGCGTCCCGCATGTCGCGGTACTGGCCGTTCACATAGGCAATGCGGGACATAAGATTAGCCGACCCCCAGCGCCTTGAGCTTGCGATGTAGCGCGGATCGCTCCATGCCAACGAATTCGGCGGTTCGTGAGATGTTGCCAGAGAAGCGGCTGATCTGCGCAATCAGGTAATCGCGCTCAAACACTTCGCGGGCTTCGCGCAAAGGCAGGCCCATGATGTGCTCGCCGTTGTTGCCGGTCGGCATGGCCGGGATCATCGAACCGACGTCCTGCGGCAGCATGTCGGCGGTGATGGCGGCGTCGGGATCGCCGCCAGCCAGGATCATCACGCGCTCGACGTTGTTGCGCAACTGGCGGACATTGCCCGGCCAGACGTGCGATTGCAGAACCGCCATCGCGTCCTCTCCGATCCGGCGCTTCGGCAGGCCGGTCGCGGACGAAATCTGGTCCATGAAATATTCGACAAGGTCCGGAATGTCCTCACGGCGCTCCGAGAGCGGCGGCACGCGGATCGGGACGACTGAAAGCCGGTGATAGAGATCCTCGCGGAATCTTCCCTCGGCGATCTCGGCTTCGAGATTGCGCGCCGTTGAGGACACGATGCGGACATCGACGCTGACCTTGGTGGTGCCGCCTGCCCGCTGGAATGTCTGATCGACGAGCACGCGCAGAATCCTGTTCTGGGTTTCGCGCGGCATGTCAGCGATCTCGTCAATAAACAAGGTGCCGCCGTGCGCCTCCTCAAGCGCTCCCGGTTTGCGGCCGGTTTCGCCGTCCGTCAGCTCGACGCCGAACAGTTCGACCTCCATCCGCTCGGGCGTAATCGCCGCGGCGTTGATGACCACGAAGGGCCCATCGGCACGGCTGGACATCGCATGCAGCGTGCGCGCCGCAAGCTCCTTGCCGCCCCCCGACGGGCCGACGATCATGATGCGGCTGTTGGCCTTGGCCGCGCGATCGATGGTCTGGCGCAGTTGATTCATGCAGGGGGACCGGCCGACCAGCGTTCCGGACGACGGCGCATGCTGCTTAAGTTCGCGGACCTCGCGCTTGAGCCGCGATGTTTCCAGCGCGCGGTTGGCAACGAGAATCAGGCGGTCCGCCTTGAAGGGCTTCTCGATGAAGTCGTAGGCGCCGCGCTTGATCGCCGCGACCGCCGTCTCAATATTGCCGTGCCCCGAAATCATCACGACCGGCACCTCGGGATGCTCGAGCTTGACTTGCTCGAGCAGTTGCAGGCCATCCAGACGGCTGCCCTGAAGCCAGATGTCGAGAAATATCAGGTTCGGCCGGCGGCTTGAAATTTCCGCAAGCGCGGTATCGCTGTCGCGCGCGGTGCGCGTCTTGAAGCCTTCGTCATCGAGAATGCCCGCCACGAGGTCTCGGATGTCTGCTTCATCATCGACGATCAAAATGTCATTGGCCATAAATCATGCCCGCTCTGTCAAGTGCCGGTTACGGCTTCTGATTTAATTTCATTGGGTTCCTCGGCGTCGGCGTCTTTCGCCTGGCCGAAGACGGAGAATCTCATTCGCACCCAGTCGCCCCGTGCACCGGGACGAAGGGCGGATGCGTCGTTCAGTTCGATGCGTCCGCCGTGATCTTCCAG
>JAGVII010000217.1 GCA_020056155.1 Afipia sp. | reverse complement strand
GTTTTGGCATCTTGTCCGTCAGCGGTCGCATCCGGGTGCCGAGACCGGCTGCGAGAACCATGGCTGAAACGGGTTTGGTGGGCATCGTGATGGGTATCTCAACTGGCCCGAGACGGCCCTTCGGCCGCTCGCGAAAACTGGCGGATGCCGAGCATAGCATCCGAATCGGCACCGCGCGCCGGCGGCTCAGGCTGTAATGGCACTTTATGACAGCGTTGCGACTGAGGGCAGGAGGTGAGTTTCACCAGCCGCTGCGTCAGATTTCCACGACCTGCGAGCCAGAGGGGCGGCGGGCAGGCTTCTTCTTGGCGTCGGGCTTCAGGAATCCCGCGCCGATCTGCTCGCCATTGACCCAGGCCAGTTCGCAGCGGCGGTAGGCCAGACCGGTCGAGGACAGCAGCAGAAAAAATTCCTTGAGGTTCAGGCCTTCGACGGAGCCTTCGACGGTCAGCTTGGCGCCGGTCTCGGAAATATCCTCGACCAGGCAATTGCGCCGCCACGTCCCGTCAATACCCATCAGGTGAGCTGCAAAACCGCGCTCGAAAACCACGCGGTCGCCCACACGTCGTTCAGCTGCCATAAAATGTCACTCCGCTCGCAATTTATCGATCGTCCGCGTTGCATCGCCGGGGCTGCGTTGCACAGTCGTCGGAACCCAAATTACGGGCTGGCTGACTAACAACCGGTAAAGGCAACGCCTTCAAAACAGCCGTTTTGGTCAGGCGGGAGGAGGAACATGAGCGATGCACCATTCGCGGAATATTTCCAGCGATGGATGGGCGAGCGCGCGGTTGAGGTAGGTCCAGACCCGCGGTTGATGCCGCAGATACTGCGGCTTGCCGTCGCGCCGGTTGAGACGGGCAAAGGTGCCGAGCAGCCGCGTGTTCCGCTGCGCCGACATGATGGCGTATTGCTGGACGAAGGCGGAGGGATCGAAAGCGGGATCGGCGATCCGGCGTGCCTTGGCGTAGCGGGTCAGCATCGCGATCTCGATGCTTTCTGGCACATCGATCCGCGCGTCCTGCAGCAGCGAGACCAGATCGTAGGCGGCGGGACCCATGACCGCATCCTGAAAATCGAGCAGGCCGACGCGCCCGATATCCCTGCGATGCGCAAGCCAGATCAGATTGGGCGAGTGAAAATCGCGCAGCATCCAGGTCTTCGGCGTGTCCGCGAGCTTCGTAAACAAATCGCCCCAGATCAGCAGAAAGTCCGCCTGCATGTTGCTGGTCAGCGTGACGCCTTTGTCGGGCAGATACCATTCCGGCATCAATCCGACTTCGGTCATCATCGCCGCGTCGTCGAACGGCGGCACGATGTAGTCGAGGTGCGGCGCGAGCGGCAACACGTCCGGCAATTGCTCCTGATGGAGCGCCGCCAGCATGTCCACGGCGGCTTGATAGCGTTCGACGATGGGTTTCGGTGGATTGCCTTCGATGAAAAGATCGCCGCCGAAATCTTCCGTGATAAGGAAGCCGTCATCCAGATCGGCATGATGGATGGCCGGTGCGGAATAGCCTCGCTCGCGCAGTCCATTGGCGATGGCGACGAAGGGCCTGACATCCTCGGCGAGATGAACCGCCTCGCTATACGACATTCCGTCGTACAGCGCTGGTCCGTCGGGACGGCGCGGCGAGTTCATCAGGATGGCCGATTGATCGCCTTTGCGCAGCCGCGCGTACGACCGCGTCGAGGCATCGCCCGGCATGCGCTGGCGTGTGGCGTCGAGGCTGCCGGCAAGTTCGAGAAAGCGCCGCAGCGCGGCCAGCCGCTCCACTTTCGCGGTCAGCTTGCCGTAACCCGTGATCTCCGCGGCACGCGCCCCGGTGCCGAGCGAGGGCCGATGGCTGAACGCAATATCGATCCGGTCCGGCGGCAGCATCTGTGGTGCGCGCTCCGGCCATTCGATCAGCGCGACGGTGCCTTCCGGCAGCGGCGACAATCCGATCTCTTCCAGTTCGTCCGGATCGGCAATTCGATACAGATCGGCATGCAGCAGCGGGAACGGCGGCAGATCGTAGGTCTGCGCCAGCGTGAAGGTGGGGCTCGGCACCTCCAGTTCGTCGTCCTGCGCAAGATAGCGGATCAGCGCGCGTGCGGCGGCGGTTTTACCCGCGCCAAGATCGCCCGACAGGGTGATGACGTCGCCCGCGCTCAAGAGCAGTGCCAGATCAGCCATCAGCTGGCCGGTGGCGGTCTCATTGGCCAGCGCGGCATGAAATGTCGAGGGATCGCTCATTCAGCAGCATTGCGGAAAGTCTGATCGACGGGGAATTCGCAGGTCACCGTCGTGCCCTTGCCGACCACCGAGTCGACATGGACCTTGCCGCCATGCAGTTCGACGAAGGATCGCACCAGCGACAGGCCAAGGCCTGCGCCGCGATGGCGCGATCCGTTGGCATGGCTCTCGAACCAGTCGAACACCTTGTCCTTGACCTCTTCCGGTATGCCGGGCCCGGAATCGGACACCGAGAACACCACGCTGGCATTGCTGCGCCGCGCGCGCAAAGCCACCGCGCTGTTCGGCGGCGAGAAGCCGACGGCGTTGGCCAGCAGGTTATAGAGCACCTGGACGATGCGGCGCTCGTCAGCGACGAAATCGCCGATCGCAGGGTCGATGTGGACATCGAGCCGGATATTCTCGCGGGCGAGACGATCCTGGATGCCGGCCGTGGCCTCATCGACGGTCTTGCGCAAGTCCACCGGCCCGAGATTGAGCTTCATCGCGCCGGCATCGATGGTGGCGAGATCGAGAATGTTGTTGCTGATGGCGAGCAACGCATCGGTCGAGGTGGTGATGTAGCTCAGATACTCGCTCTGCTTCGGCGTCATTGGCCCGGTCGACGGATCGCCGAGGAAATGCGCGAAGCCGATGATCGAGGTTAGCGGCGCGCGCAGCTCGTAGGACATGTGATGAACGAAGTCGATCTTCATCTGGTCGGCAGCTTCAAGCGCTTCGTTGCGCTCACGCAGTGCTCGCTCGACGTTCACGGTGTCGGTGACGTCCTGGAAAGTCAGCATGGTCGCGCCGTCAGGCAGCGGCATGGTGGTGCAGTCGATGACGCTGCCGTCCTTGCGCTCGAGCTTGAGCGGAACCGAAATCCTGTCGTCGATGCCGGTGATGGCGGCGCGCAGGGTTTGCCAGGTGGCGTCGTCGTCGAACAGCGGTCGGCACC
>JAGVII010000557.1 GCA_020056155.1 Afipia sp. | reverse complement strand
GTGTGGGCGATCGTGCTGCTGATCCTGGTGATCGCGGCAAGCTCCGTCAGCTTCTCGTCCAAGAACATCCAGCTTGCCCAGTTCATCATCCTTATCACGCTGCTGCTGCCGCGAGATCCAGCCGGGGCCACACCGGCGTTGCGAACCGTCCCCGGCCGGCCAATCCGGATTCAGCGATGAACCTTGAGATCGGACTCACATGACCGTTTATGTCGATCACACCCATCTTGGACGTCACGTCACCGGCCTGGAGCGCATCACGCTTGAGCTGTTCTCGCCGGACGCACTTGCGCCGCTTGAGATTACTCCCGTTACGGCGCGCGGCACCGGACGGATGATCGCCACGCAAACATTCGGACTACCGCTCCGCCTGACCGACCCGTCATCGATCCTGCTGTGCCCCGGCTTTCCGCCCAGCCCGCTGCTGCGGCCATTCGCGGCCCGCGTCATCCCCTACATTCACGACATTTTCCTGCTGTCCCGCCGCGCCGATCTCAACACGCGCGCACGGCTTTACATGGCGCCCTCCTTTAGCCTCGCGGTGCGGAGCTATCCTCGCTTCCTCGTCAATTCCGCCGACACCAAACGCAAGCTCGCCGCCCATTGCCGGCCCGATGCCGAAATCACGCTCTATCGCCCGCCGGTCCGCAACGTGTTCGATTTGCGTCCGGATGACCGCAGCGAAAGAGCCAGCGGATCGTCAGCGTTTCGTCTTGTCGCGCTCGGCACTGTGGAGCCGCGCAAGAACTTCGTGGCCGCGGCTCGAATTCTCGCAGCACTGCGCGAGCAGCGCTTTGGCGATGCCACGCTCGAGATCGTCGGGCGGCGCGGCTGGGGGGACGATTGGGATATCCTGGAACAAAGCCCCGGCGTGATCCTGCACGGATACCAGCCGGCTGATCGCGTCCGCCAGATTCTCCAAAGCGCTGACGCTTTCATCTGCACGTCCCACGAGGAAGGCCTCGGCCTGCCGTTGCTGGAGGCTCAGTATGCAGGTCTTCCTATCATAGCGCCCGATGCCGCTGTTTTCCACGAAGTGCTCGGCCGATCCGGCATCTTCATCGATCCCGGCGATCCCGCCGCCGCCGCCGGTACAATCACCGGGGCACTATCCCAGCCCGACTGGCGGACATCGTTCGCAGCATGCGGCGCAGAAAACCTGACGCGCTGGAATGCGCTGGCGTCTGCCGATCGGGGCGCGGTGATCGACCTGATTGCGACGCTGTCCCGGCCGTGGATGCGCGCGGCCCGGACGCCTGCATCACACGATCCCAAAGGCCGTGGCATCACCTCCTGACGAGAAATGTGTCTGGCGTACGTAATCTGAGGGCGATCATTGCAGACTCCAAACGACAGCATGCGGCATCTGGACGGATTGCGGATCATCGCCGCCTGCGCCGTCGTCGTTCTGCATTATGCCGACTACGTGAAGGATCACCCCGCCGGCCGCTTCATGGTCGGTCACACCCATCACTTCAATCTGTTTGTCGATCTGTTCTTCGTGGTGTCAGGGTTTGTGATCGCAAGCCAGTATCTCGGCAAGGTGAACGACCTCTCATCCGCAGGGCGATTCCTGTGGCGCCGGCTGGCCCGCATTTATCCGCTTCATCTGGCGACGCTGGCATTCTATCTGGCCATTGCCGGTGCCGCATATTTCGGACTTGCCAGGACCGATAACCCTGCGCGCTACCCGCTGTCCGACATTCCCGCGCAGCTTCTTCTGCTTCATGCCTTCGACGGGCAGCGGCTGACCTTCAACTTCCCGAGCTGGTCGCTGTCGGCTGAAATGTTCTGCTACGTCCTCTTTCCGATCACGGGACTGCTCGCCGCGCGGCGCAAGGCGCTGGTGATTCCGCTCGTGGTGCTTCCCGCCCTCGCCAACAGCATCTACGTCGCCGCAACCGGCAGCGTATCCTGGGCGGAGTGGATCAACCAGGGCGGCGCCTTCAGAGCCTTGCCCGGATTCAATCTCGGCGTTGCCTGCTATGTGTTCCGGCATCAGATCGCGCGCTGGCCCAGCGTGCCCGGAACCCTGACGACGGGACTGGCGCTCTTCATTCTTCTGGGCTGGCTGCTGCCCGAGATGGCGGCGCTTCTCGCCGTGTATGCTATCGCGGTGCTCGCGATCCAGCACGACCTGTCGCAGACCCCGACGATCCTGTCGCGCCTGCGGTTCGACCGCGCCTCCGCGTATACCTATTCCTGCTACATGCTGCATATTCCCGTTGCCACCGTCGTTCTGACCGTCGGTGCGCGCTATCTGGCCGTCACGCCGGAAGGAAAGCTTGCGCTGCTGCCCGTCGCGGTTGCGATGCTCGCAGCATCGAGCATTCTGTCTTACCGCTTCTTTGAAACCCCGCTGCGCCGCGCGCTCAACAGCGCGTTCGACCGGCAGTTCACGCCCGCCGTGGCAGCCGTCCCTGCCGGATCTTCGCAAAGGGGCGCCCGATGACAATGACAGCGGCGGCGCGCATTCCGGACGGCTGGATCTCGCCACGGGCCAAGCCAGCCAGCCGTGATTCCGCGATCGACACCATGCGGGGCATCGCGATCCTCATGGTGATCGGCATCCATTCGCTGCCGCAGCCGCACGACGCGTCATGGCCGACAATCATCGATGCGGCGCTGCGGCCATGCGTTCCGATCTTCCTGTTCGCATCCGGATATCTGACCGCGCACGCGAATCGCGTTCCCCTCGGAAAGCGGGTGATGGCGGCGCTTGTTCCCTATGCCATCGCCTTCATCGCCGCCTACGTCTACATGGCATGGCACAATCCGGCGATGGATCATCGCGTCACGACAACGGTGGCGCGATTCCTGCTCGCCTACGTGTTCGTCTACTACTATGTCTTCGTCTATGTCGGGTGCACGGCCGGCCTGTGGCTGATCTTCCGGTGGGCCGGCATCGACGCGCAAGCTGCTTCGCAGCGGCTTGTCGCTCTTCTCTGTCTCTCGATCGTATTCGGGCTGATTGCCGGAAGTTATCTCGATCCGCTGTTGCTGCGCGCCGGATTCTCCGAATCTCTCGTTCAGGAAGCGCGCCTGCGTGACATTCCATTCTGGTTTTCCTTCGCGGCTCTGGGCGTCCTGTTCGGAAAGGCGGGCGGCGCGACTGCGTTGCGCAACGCGCGCACGACGATTCTCGGCGCAACCCTGATTGCCTATGGGATCTACGCGGCGGTGCGGATCGCGAATCTCGGCGACGCCGCCGACTACGATTCCATTGCCTTCTTCGGGTACGCTGCCCTGTTCAGCATTCTGCTGCTGGCCTTTCGGCCGCGTCTTCCGCTTCTCGCGGCCATCGGGTCAGGGAGCTACTTTATCTATCTGTGGCACATTTTCGTCGTGATGACGCTACGGGACCACGCCTCCCTGCACGGGCTTTCGGGCTTTGTGGCGACATACATCGCAACGGCGCTCGTCAGCGTGGCGGCCTTGCTGACGATCCGTCGGGTCATGCCGCCCCGCACGTTGCGCTGGCTGGGAGCCTGATCATGCTTTTGAAACACACGCTGCTCTATATGCCGGCGCAGATCATCGGCCCGTTGTTCCAGCTGATCGCGATGGTTGTCTGGACCCATGTCGTCAACGAACACACCCTCGGCGTCATCACGCTGGTGACCGCCACCCACGAGCTTCTGCAGATCGGCTTTCTCGCCTGGTGGTCCCAGTACGCCTTGCGCTTTTTCGGACGCTTCCAGAGCGGCGAGGAAGCACAGCGTTTCTACAGAACGGAAAATGTCATTCTGCTGACCTCTGTCATCATTCAGAGCGTCGCCATCATCGGCATCCTGTTCCTGGTGATCTCACCCGATGCCAGCGCCGGCCTGCTGATCGCCGCGGTCGCGTATGTCATCACCCGCTCGCTCAATCTCTACATCGGCGAACGCGCCCGCGTGCAGCAACAGATCGGCGTCTACTCGATCCAGCAGATCGTCGGACCGGCCGCCGGATTTATGATCGGCCTGCTCATGATCGAACTGCTCGGTCAGGGTCCGGAATGGCCGCTCGCCGGCTATGCCATCGCGCAGCTTGCCGCGGCGCTGATCGTGCTTCCAAGGATCGGTTTTGGCCGCAGCCTCTGGCCGATCGACCGCAAGATCGTCAATCATGCCCTGCACTACGGTATTCCCCTGATCGTCGGGGGCGGACTGAGCTGGATCGGCCTCAACGCATCGCGCTTTGTCGTCAACGACATGCTGGGCGTCGCCGCGGCGGGCCTGTTCGCCGTCGGTTACGGCCTCGGCCAGCGCGCAGCCGCCGTGGCCGCGATGCTGGTGACGGCGGCCGCCTTCCCGATCGCGGTGAAGCGCATGGAGGACAGCGGCAGCAAGGCGGCGATGCAACAGCTGTCCGACAACAGCGCGCTGCTTATCGCTGTACTCGCGCCGAGCATCCTGGGAATCTTTATGCTGCGCGCTGAAATCGTTCACCTGCTGATCGCGGCTCCGTTTCAGCAGGTCACGCTTGCAGTTCTGCCGCTGGCTGTTCTGGCCGGCGCGATTCGAAGCCTGCGTGCCCATTTCGGCGATCAGGTCTTTCTCCTGCATAGCCGCACCCGCCTGATGATCGCGGTTGCGAGCATCGATGCACTGGTGACGGTGGCGCTGAGTTTCGTCTTTATCTGGTACTGGGGAATCGTCGGCGGCGCCGTTGCGACAGTCATCGCGGCGACCACAGCCGCGATTGCGAGCTTTACTATCGGCTTCTCGCAGTTCAGCCTGAGGCTACCGCTCGGTCATCTTATCCGCATCGCACTTGCGACGATTGCAATGGGATGCCTGCTGCGGCTTTTGCCCGAGGCCAGAAACATCGCCACCATGACCGCGCATATCGCCACCGGCGCCACCGCGTATATCGCAGTGCTTGCCCTGCTCTACGCGCCGACCCTGTTCAGGATTCTTCGCGCGAGGCCACAGCGATCCAGCACCTGAGGGCCGCAGACCCTATGCTTTCTTCGCGTTCCGGAATGCGCGCGCCATCGCAAACCAGAGCGGCTTTCTCTGGTTGTCGTCATCGAATGGCAATGGCCGGGGAAGCCGCTCGGCCAGCGGATTCTTCTTCTTCGCTGCGTCCGTATAGAAGGAGTAGTGGTCCGAAAGCTCCCACGCGACCACCATCTTCACCGCCGGGATGCGCAACACCGTGTTGAGAAATTTCTCACCCGTGTCCGCGATCATCGCGTCGCGCGTCGGAATATCATCCGGAAACGTATCGTCGCGCACGTCAAACTCGGTGATGTAAATGTCCACCTTGCGCTCGGCGAGCTCATGCACGAAATCCGCAAAGCGCGCCGCATCGTGCGGGTAGCGCGGCTGAAGATGCCCCTGCAGCCCGACCGCATGAAGCGGAACCCCTGCGTCCTTCAGCTCATCCACCAGCCGCAGCAGGCCCACGCGAATCGCCCGGCCGACATCGTCGTCGCGCTCGGTGTGCGCCTCATTGAGCACGAACTTCGTTTTCTTGTCCGCAATCGCTGCCCGCTCGAACGCTCGCCGGACATAACCGGTTCCGAACGCGTCGTACCAGGGACCGAGCCGATATCCACCGGGCGCCTTGTGTCCCGGCCAGAACGGCTCATTGACGATATCCCACGAGTGCAGTTTGCCGGCGTAACGAGCAGCGACCTCCTCGACGTAAGCATCGAAGAATGTCTGTCGCTCCGATGTGCTCATGTTCTTGATCCATGCGGGAACCCACTCGTTCCAGACGAGACAGTGACCGCGCATTGGAATCCTGTTGCCTGCACAGAATTTCAGCAAACGATCCGCGCTGTCGAATCGCTTCGGTCCCGGCTGCGGCGCGATGGTGCCCATTTTCATGGCGACATCGGTCGTCACGATTCGCGCGTGCGTCGTATAGAGCGCGCGATACGCAGCATCCTTGTCGATCACAGGGCCTGCCGCGGCTCCGAACACGAATCCATTTTCTGCCGCAATCGCGCCAAGGCTTTCACCAGCCGCAAAAGATGGCGTGATGATGCGCGATGCAACTCCCGCGCCAGCGAGTAACGACATCGCCTGTCGCCGCGAAATCTTCACATGCATGGCAGATCTCCATTGCAAGAATGATTTGGTTTCATCGTCATCGCGTTTCTCAAACGTGACGCCATCGTTGCGACGCAATGGTGCGATTTCGTGACTGTACTGGTGAAGAGAGAAACTTTTACTCAAAGTTGCGATCGTCACCACGAATGGCGTCGGCGTTATGAGCAAGCGTTACTCGACCACATTGTCACGGGGGACT
>JAGVII010000896.1 GCA_020056155.1 Afipia sp. | reverse complement strand
TCTCAGGGATCGCATAGGGCAATCCGGACGATCCAAAGTAGTTCTGGAACACGCCCTGAATGATCAGTGCCAGACCGAATGTCAGCAACAATCCATAGAGGTGGTCGAGCCCGGTCAGCCACTGCAACATCGTGCGTTCGAGCAAAATGCCGAAGCCGCCGACGATCACCGGCGCCAGGATCAGCGCCCACCAGTAGTTGATGCCGGCCAGGTTGAGCAGGAAGTACGCTACGAACGCCCCCATCATATAGAGCGCTCCGTGCGCAAAATTGATGATGTTGAGCATTCCGAAGATCACGGCCAGCCCGAGGCTCAGCAGCGCGTAAAACGAGCCGTTGATCAATCCAACAAGAAGCTGGGCGTAGAGAGCTTGCATCGTATCGATTCTTTCGCGCGCGATTGAAGGCGGTATTGAGAGAATGCCCGGCGGCGTCAAGCCGCCGGGCGATTGCTTGTTACTTCTTCACCAGCGGGCAAACGCTTTCCGAAAGCGGCCGGAAGGCCTGCTCGGCAGGCGTGGTGCCGACCAGCTTGTAGTAGTCCCACGGACCCTTGGACTCCGAAGGCTTCTTCACTTCGAACAGATAAGCCGGCTGGATCTTGCGGCCGTTCGGCTGGATCAAGCCCTTTCCGAACAGCGGATCGTCCGTCGGCATCGACTTCATCTTTTCGACGACCTTCTTGCCATCGTGCGGATTGCCGCCCATGGCTTCGAGCGCCTTGAAGTAGTGCATCAGACCGGCATAGACGCCCGCCTGCACCATGGTCGGCATAGCCTTGTTCTTCATGCGCTCGGAGAAACGCTTGGAGAATGCGCGCGTGCTGTCGTTCATGTCCCAATAAAACGTCTCGGTGAAGTTCAGGCCCTGCGCAACATTCAGGCCGAGCGAATTGACGTCGCTGATGAACATCAACATACCGGCAAGCTTCTGCCCGCCCTTGACGATGCCGAACTCCGCCGCCTGCTTGATCGAGTTCGTGGTGTCGCCGCCGGCATTGGCCAGACCGACGATCTTCGCCTTCGAGGCCTGCGCCTGAAGCAGGAAGGACGAGAAGTCCGACGAGTTCAGCGGATGCTTGACGCCGCCGAGAACCTTGCCGCCCGCCTTCGTTACGGCCGCGGTGGTGTCGCGCTCGAGCGCGGCGCCGAACGCATAGTCCGCCGTCAGGAAGAACCAGGAGTCGCCACCGGATTTCACCAGCGCGGTGCCGGTGCTGTTGGCGAGCATATAGGTATCGTAGGTCCAGTGAACGACGTTCGGCGAGCACTGCGAGTTGGTCAGATCCGACGACGCCGCGCCGGAGTTGATCATGATGGCATTCTTTTCGGTGACGACGTTCTTCACCGCGAGCGCAACGCCGGAGTTCAGCACGTCAACGATCACGTCAACCTTCTCGACGTCGATCCACTGCCGGGCAGTGGTGGTGCCGACATCAGGCTTGTTTTGATGATCGGCCGAAACCACGTCGACCTTCCATCCCTTTTTCGCAAGACCGGAATCCTCGACTGCCATCTGCGCGGCAATGGTCGAGCCGGGCCCGCCCACATCGGCGTAGAGGCCGGACATGTCGGTCAGGTTTCCGATCTTGATGGTCTTGTCCTGCGCGAAAGCGCTGGTCCCAGCGCCGATCATCAGCGCGGTGCTCAGCATGAGTGCCGATATCGTTCTCTTCATTGTCTTCCCTCCTGGATGCCGCTCTGTGGCGGCGTTTGTTGTTACCCTTGGACTAAGGTCGTGCTGTTACACACCGAGATAGGTGTGGAGCTTCTCCATGTTGGCCTGGAGTTCTGAGTTCGCGAAGGTGTCGATGATCTTGCCGTGCTCGACGATGTAGAATCTGTCCGCAACCGTCGAGGCGAACCGGAAGTTTTGCTCCACCAGAAGAATGGTGAAGCCCTCCGCCTTGAGCCGCGCGATCATCTTTCCGATCTGCTGGATGATGACCGGCGCCAGACCCTCGGTCGGCTCGTCGAGCATCAGGAAGCGCGCGCCGGTGCGCAGGATGCGGGCAATCGCCAGCATCTGTTGCTCGCCGCCGGACAGTTTCGTGCCCTGGCTGCCGAGGCGCTCCTTGAGATTCGGAAACAGCTCGAAGATCTGGTCGAGCGTCATGCCGCCGCTGCGAATGATCGGCGGCAGCAGCAGGTTTTCCTTGACGTCGAGGCTGGCGAAAATGCCGCGTTCCTCGGGGCAGAACGCGACGCCGAGGCGCGCGATCTTTTCCGCCGGCAGACGAATGATCTCGCTGCCTTCAAACGCCACCGAACCGGTGCGTTTGCCGATGATGCCCATGATCGACTTGAGCGTCGACGTCTTGCCGGCGCCGTTGCGGCCGAGCAGCGTCACCACCTCGCCCGGACGAACCTCGAAGTTCATCCCGTGCAGGATGTGAGACTCGCCGTACCAGGCTTCGAGATTCTTGACCGAGAGGACCGGCGAGCCAGCTACATTACTCATGGCCTGCTCCCAGATAGGCTTCCTT
>JAGVII010000054.1 GCA_020056155.1 Afipia sp. | reverse complement strand
TGGAGCGCAATTTACGGACAATCGCTGAGACGGTCGCGCTGCATGCGCGATATCACCTCGCCGTGATGCCGCCGCTGTCGCAACAGCAACAGCGAGAAGCCTGCCAGCTCGGTGATGAGCGCTTCAAGGTCCTGGCCGAGCAAGTCGATCAGCGGGTTCAGCAGGACCGTTCGCTTATCCAGGAGACGATCGATCGCCTCAATGCGACACGATTTAACGGCTTGAAATCGATAATCGATCAGGATGAGACAGTCGACCTCAAGCCGACAGACACCCCAAACGGCGCCGGTTTGCGAGGCGATGCAAATATAAAGCAGGAATCATCCGCTGCCACCCAGGAGGGCGGCAGCAATTCCAACTTTCGTCACCTCCCGAACGCCTTCTGCTGGCCGGCATGATCAAGCTGGATACGAAGACGCAATACGAGCGGCGACAAGCACCGAACCGGACGCGGATGAATGTCAACACGTCGATGATCACCTGAGCCGGAAGTGGTGGCGCCTGATCCTGGCCGTCTTCCTCCCATTTGCCGCTGGCTATTATCTTTCCTTCCTCTTCCGAACCATCAACGCCTCCATCTCTCCAGCGCTGGCATCCGAATTTGGACTTGATGCCGCAAAGACCGGGCTGCTCGCATCGGTCTATTTCCTCGTCTTCGCAGGTGTCCAAATTCCCATTGGCGTCCTTCTCGATAGGTATGGACCGCGTCGTGTCCAGGGCGTGTTGCTGGTGATGGCGGCCGGCGGCGCGACCCTGTTCGGGACCGCAACGGGATTTTCGGAGCTTCTGGTTGCGCGCGCCATGATAGGACTTGGGGTTGCAGCCTCATTGATGGCAGGGCTCAAGGCCGTGGTCATCTGGTTTCCCAGGGAGCGTATCGCCCTCGTCAACGGCTGCATGATCATGCTGGGGTCGCTTGGAGCCGTCACCGCAACGGCACCGACCGATTGGGTATTGGATTGGATCGGTTGGCGAGGTCTTTTCGAAGTCCTGACTTTTGCAACGATCGCCGTAGCTGCCTTCACTTACTTTGGCGTACCGGAAAGCTCCAGCAATGAAGCAGCGTCGACGACCTCCCGGCTTACTTTGTGGTCTGTGTATTCCGACGCGCGATTCCTGAGACTTGCGCCACTGTCGGCAGCCTGCATCGGCTCGTCATGGGCCCTGCAATCTCTGTGGGCTGCGCCCTGGCTTACGGATGTGGAAGGGCTTGATCGGCATAGTCTCATGACGCAGCTGTTCATCATGGCTCTCGCAATCAGTTTCGGAGCGTTGCTGCTGGGCGTGATGGCGGATCGTCTACGCAGACGCGGCACAACAACCGAAATCCTGATAGCTGGCATGGCAGGGGTGTTCATTGCGGCCGAACTTGCACTTATTCTCCGGGTGCCAATGCCATCGCTACTGCCCTGGTGTGCCGTGTCAGTTATGGGAGCGGCAACAGTTCTCAGCTATGCGATGATCGCCGATTATTTTCCGCAAGGCCTTGCCGCGCGAGCAAATGGGGCGTTGAACCTTGCACATTTTGGTTCGGCGTTCGCGGTTCAGTACGGGATCGGGCTTGTTGTCGGACAATGGGCACCTCAAGACGGTCATTATCCGGTAATGGCGTATCAGTTTGCGTTTGGTCTCAGTGCAGCCTTTCAGGCAGCCGCATTGCTCTGGTTCGCTGTGCCTTGGCTCCGAACGTTGAGCAGGCACCTTTACGCGTCGCTTACGCGGCCGTTTGCAGAGCGAGACAGCCAAGCGGAATTTGTCATGGTGCCCGTCGAGGGATCTATCCTCGAGGCGCGTGAGGCGGTGGAATGGTAGACTGGCCGGCCTGTGCCTGGTTTCCAAGCCGTCTTTTGCGGCGATCGGTGCTACGTTGGGATTTCGACATTCCCCACTTTTTCTTTTTCTACGCCAGGCCGCGAACCAAACATCCCGCTTGTTGCGCGAAGAGGTTTACTGCCTTTTCTAATTGATCCCACTGAGGTCGTTCAGGCGACTTCATTTGTGGGGACGGTGGTGACAATCCATTCCATTCAATCGGAGGCAATATCTCGCGGCGCGCGCATGCTGCGCACTGCACTTGGCCCCGCGATCTCGCGCTTTCTGGAAGATCCTTCAGTCGTCGAGGTGATGCTAAACCCTGACGGCCGATTGTGGATCGACCGTTTGTCGAGCGGTCTGACGGACACCGGTGAGATCCTGTCAGCGCCAGACGGGGAGCGCATCATTCGGCTGGTCGCTCACCACGTGGGTGGTGAAGTGCATGCGGGTGCACCCCGTGTATCGGCCGAGCTACCTGAAACTGGCGAACGTTTTGAAGGTTTGTTGCCGCCAGTTGTTGCGGCTCCAGCGTTCGCGATCCGCAAACCGGCCGTCGCTATCTTTACGCTTGATGACTACGTCTTGGCAGGGATCATGACGTCAGAACAGGCTATAGCGCTGCGGCAAGCCGTTAGTTCACGCAAGAACATCCTGGTTGCCGGCGGAACATCAACCGGCAAAACGACGCTCACGAACGCGCTGCTCGCGGAAGTCGCCAAGACTTCCGATCGCATCGTTCTCATCGAAGACACAAGAGAGCTCCAGTGCAAGGCGCCAAACCTTGTCGCTCTGCGCACCAGGGACGGCGTGGTGTCGCTTTCGGATCTCGTGCGCTCATCCCTTCGCTTGCGTCCCGATCGTATTCCAATCGGCGAGGTCCGCGGGGCCGAAGCTCTCGACCTGCTCAAGGCCTGGGGTACCGGGCATCCCGGGGGAATCGGTACCATCCACGCAGGCAGCGCGCTCGGAGCCTTACGCCGGCTCGAACAGCTCATCCAGGAGGCGGTGGTTACGGTACCGCGCGCCCTGATCGCCGAGACCGTGAACGTCATAGCCGTTCTTGCTGGCCGTGGCGCTGATCGCCGCCTTTCCGAACTTGCTCACGTCGCCGGGCTCGGGACGTCGGGCGACTACAGCCTCTCAGCATCAGGAGACCAGTGATGAACTGCCGATCGCCTCTCGGCCGAAGGGCCGTTACGACCGCATCAATTGCGGCCTTCTGCCTGTTCGCTTCGCCGGCCTGGTCCGCAGGCTCGAATATGCCGTGGGAGCAACCGCTCAATCAGATCCTGCAGTCGGTCGAAGGCCCGGTCGCCAAGATCGTCGCCGTTATCATCATCATCGTGACCGGGCTGTCCCTGGCTTTCGGTGACACGTCGGGCGGTTTTCGTCGGCTGGTTCAGATCGTGTTTGGTCTGTCGATCGCGTTTGCCGCATCGAGCTTCTTTCTGTCGTTCTTCTCGTTCGGCGGCGGAGTGGTGATCTGATGGATGAGCAGATCCCAGGGTTTGTTGCGCCCGTGCATCGCGCTTTGACCGAGCCGATCCTGATGGGAGGCGCACCGCGGGCCGTCGCAATCTTAAACGGCACCTTGGCCGCGGCACTGGGCCTCGGTCTGCGCCTTTGGCTTGCCGGTCTCCTGCTCTGGTTCATCGGTCATATGGCGGCCGTCTGGGCCGCGAAACGCGACCCGGAGTTCGTCGAGGTCACGCGCCGGCACATTCGTATCCCTGGTCACCTCTCCACGTGAGTCCTTCCATGATGAATCTTGCCGAATATCGTTCCTCGAATGCGCGCCTGGCCGACTTCCTGCCCTGGGCCGCCCTTGTCGACGAGGGCATTGTCCTTAACAAGGATGGCTCGTTTCAGCGGACGGCAAAATTCCGAGGCCCCGATCTCGACAGCGCGGTACCTGCCGAACTCGTTGCCGTCGCCGGGCGCTTGAACAATGCCTTGCGTCGCCTTGGATCTGGCTGGGCCCTGTTTGTCGAGGCACAACGCCATGCCGCGGGGGCCTATCCTCCGAACACGTTCCCGGATGTCGCATCCGCCTTGGTCGACGCCGAGCGCAGGGCCCAGTTCGAAGAGGCCGGCGCCCATTACGAGTCCAGCTACTATCTGACTTTGGTTTATCTGCCGCCTGCCGAAGGAGCGGCCCTGGCCGAGCGGCTCCTTTACGAGGGCAGCAACCGGCCCGTCGGTGCAGACGCACGTGAGGTGCTGGCCGGGTTTGTCGATCGGACCAACCGTGTCCTGCAGCTCATCGAAAGCTTCATGCCGAAATGTGGCTGGCTCGATGATCAGGAAACGTTGACCTATCTCCACTCGACGATCTCGACCAAGCGTCACCGGGTGCGCGTCCCGGAAATACCCATGTATCTCGACGCGCTGCTTGCCGATCAGCCACTGACCGGCGGTCTTGAGCCGATGCTGGGCACCGCCCATCTGCGGGTGCTGACCGTCGTGGGATTTCCGACCGCAACCGTGCCCGGGATTTTGGATGATCTGAACCGACTGGCATTCCCTTATCGCTGGTCGACCCGGGCGCTCATGCTCGACCGGACCGATGCCGTGAAGCTAGTGACGAGGATTCGGCGCCAGTGGTTTGCCAAACGCAAGTCAGTCGCCGCGATCCTGAAGGAGGTAATGACCAACGAGGCGTCTGCCCTTCTTGATACCGACGCCCACAACAAGGCGATCGATGCCGATGCGGCCCTCCAGGAACTAGGCACCGATCAAATCGGGGAAGCCTTTGTTACGGCGACCGTCACCGTCTGGGACGGAGATCCCCGGGCTGCCGACGAAAAGCTCCGCCTGGTCGAAAAGGTCATCCAGGGGCGCGATTTCACCTGCATGATCGAGACCGTGAATGCGGTCGAAGCCTGGCTCGGCAGCCTGCCGGGCCACGTTTACGCCAACGTCCGCCAGCCCCCGATATCGACCCTCAACCTAGCCCATATGATCCCCCTGTCGGCGGTTTGGGCGGGCGAGGTGAGGGACCATCACCTCAAGGCGCCCCCGCTGTTCTTCGCCAGGACGGAAGGATCCACGCCGTTTCGGTTCTCGCTCCACGTTGGCGATGTCGGGCATACCCTGGTTGTTGGTCCGACCGGGGCGGGCAAGTCGGTGCTCCTGGCGTTGATGGCCCTGCAGTTCCGCCGCTATCCGGACGGACAGGTCTTCGCCTTCGATTTCGGCCGCTCGATGCGCGCGGCGGCGTTGGCCATGGACGGCGACTGGCATGACCTCGGTGGCGCGGTAGCGGGCGAAACGGATGGATTTATGTCCCTGCAGCCGCTGGCTGACATCGATGATGTCTCCGAGCGCGGCTGGGCGGCGCAATGGATCGCCTCGATCTTGTCGCGAGAAAAGATCGACGTCACCCCAGAGACCAAGGATCATGTCTGGACTGCGCTGACCTCGCTGGCGTCGGCTCCGCACGAGGAGCGCACCCTCACTGGCCTCTCGGTTCTCCTCCAATCGAATATCCTGAAGCGGGCGCTCCAGCCCTATTGCCTCGGTGGTCCCTATGACCGGCTGCTCGATGCGGAGAACGAGCACCTCGGTAGCTCATCGGTCCAGGTCTTTGAGACCGATGGATTGATTGGAACCGCCGTTGCGCCGGCAGTGCTGGCTTATCTATTCCATCGGATCGAAGGCCGCTTCGACGGGCGTCCAACGCTGCTCATCATCGACGAAGGCTGGCTCGCGCTTGATGATGCGGACTTTGCCGGCAAGCTCCGGGAGTGGCTAAAAACCCTTCGCAAGAAGAATGCGTCGGTGGTGTTTGCGACCCAATCGCTTGCGGACATCGATGGCTCGGCAATCGCGCCGGCCATCATAGAAAGTTGTCCGACCCGGATTCTGCTGCCCAACGATCGCGCGATCGAGCCGCAGATCATGACGATCTACCGGCGATTTGGGCTCAATGACCGGCAAATCGAAATCCTGGCGCGGGCGATTCCCAAGCGAGACTACTACTGCCAGTCACGCCGGGGCGATCGCCTGTTCGAACTCGGACTTGGCGAGGTAGCGCTTGCCCTCACCGCCGCTTCCTCCAAAGCCGACCAGGCTTTGATCGAGCAGGTGTTGGCTGAACATGGCCGCGAAAACTTCGTGAGTGGATGGCTGAAGGCCCGTGATGTCGCTTGGGCGACCGATCTCATCCCACACCTCGCTGAACTGGGGGCTTCCAAATGAACCGCTTCCGCCGTGTTGCTGCCGCTGGCGTGGTGGCACTTGCCGTGCTTGTCGGTTCCAAACCGGCCTTCGCGCAGTTGGTTGTGTTTGATCCCAACAACTATGCCCAGAACGTTCTGACCGCCGCTCGAGCCCTGCAGCAGATCAACAACCAGATCACATCGCTGCAAAATCAGGCGCAGATGCTGGTCAATCAGGCCAGGAATCTCGCGAGCTTGCCCTATTCGTCACTGCAGCAGTTGGAGCAGTCAATCCAGCGTACGCAGCAACTGCTCGCCCAAGCCCAGCGCATCTCTTTCGACATCCAGCAAATCGATCGCGCGTTCTCCACCACGTACGCGCCGGCATCTCCCGACGCCACGGACCAGGCGCTGATCGCGAATGCGCAGGTCCGTTGGCAAAACTCGGTTGCAGGCTTTCAAGATGCCATGCGGGTGCAGGCTACGGTGGTCAGTAATCTCGACACCAATCGCGCCCAGATGTCGACGCTCGTCACCGCCAGCCAGGGCGCGACCGGCGCCCTGCAAGCGAGCCAGGCTGCCAATCAGCTTCTTGCGCTGCAGGCACAACAGCTTGCCGATCTCACGGCAACAGTCGCCGCTCAAGGACGCGCCCAAAACCTGGAATCTGCCCAGCGAACGGCCGCTCAGGACCAGGGCAGGGAGCAACTCCGGCGCTTCCTGACGCAGAGCC
>JAGVII010000696.1 GCA_020056155.1 Afipia sp. | reverse complement strand
GGCCTTGGGCTCTTCATGGTGTCGCTGTCGCCGACTTCCGTAAACATTCAGACCATTGTGCTTGGCAATATCCTCGCGATCACTCCCGAAGATACCTTGCAACTCGCCATCATCGGCTTCGTCTCGCTCGCTATCCTGCTCGTCAAGTGGAAGGACTTGATGGTCACCTTCTTCGATGAGAGCCACGCCCGCTCGATCGGCCTCAACCCGTCGGCTCTCAAGATCATGTTCTTCACCCTGCTGTCGGCTTCGACGGTTGCTGCGTTACAAACCGTCGGGGCCTTTCTCGTGATCTGCATGGTGGTGACGCCCGGCGCGACCGCTTATCTCCTGACCGACCGTTTCCCACATCTGCTCTCGATTAGCGTCTTGATTGGAGCCGCGACCAGTTTCTTCGGTGCCTATGTGAGCTATTTCCTCGATGGTGCGACCGGCGGCATCATCGTCGTCCTGCAAACGCTGATCTTCCTGGCTGCATTCTTCCTCGCGCCGAAACACGGCATGCTGGTCGCACGTCGACGCGCGATGCAAGCACTGGAGGTGGATCTATGACTTTGCTTGATTCTCTCCTTCAGCCATTCCAGCTTGAGTTTATGCGCCATGCACTCGTGATCTCGGTGCTGGTGGCAGTCCCCGCTGCCTTGCTCTCCTGTTTCCTTGTCCTGAAGGGCTGGTCGTTGATGGGCGACGCGATCTCGCACGCCGTCTTTCCGGGCGTCGTGATCGCCTACATTGTCGGCTTTCCCTACGCCGTTGGCGCCTTCGCGGCTGGCATGGTCTGTGCGCTGGCGACCGGCTTTCTCAAGGAGAATAGTCGCATCAAACATGACACGGTGATGGGAGTCGTATTCTCCGGCATGTTTGGATTGGGGCTTGTGCTTTACGTCAAGATCCAGAGCGACGTTCATCTCGATCACATCTTGTTCGGCGATATGCTGGGCGTTGATCTCGCTGATATCATTGAGACGGGTGTTATCGCAGCGGTCGCGACCGCCATCATTCTCGTGAAATGGCGCGACCTGCTGCTGCACGCCTTCGACCCGGCACAAGCGAGAGCGATCGGGCTGCCGGTCAAGTTCATGCATTACGGATTGCTATCGGTCCTCTCTTTGACAATCGTCGGTGCGCTGAAGGCAGTTGGCATCATCCTCGTTATTGCGATGCTAATCGCGCCCGGAGCGATCGCCTTTCTGCTCACACGCAAGTTCAGCTCCATGCTGGCAATCGCTGTCATCATCGCTGTCCTCGCTTCGTTCTTCGGAGTTTATCTCTCGTTTTTCATCGATAGCGCGCCAGCCCCGACCATCGTGCTCTTGATGACGATTGGCTTTATTGCTGCATTCGTCGTCACAATCAGCAAGACATTGAGGATCGAGACTCCAGAAGCGACTTGAGTCGTAGAATTGAAATAGTAATGGTTCGGTGGCTAAACTGGCTGCTACTTCGTGAAGTTTGGCCGGCATCCGTCGCTGTATGCGCGGCGTTGGCGATCAGCCGGTCTCGGGCGAAAACAATTTTCGGAGAATCAGGTTTCACGGCAGTTTGTAATAGTGTTCGGCAACGAGATTTGCTATTCGGGTGATATGGAACATCGGGCCAATCAAAAGCCTCTAGGTCAGCAAGCACCGCACGTTCGTCGCATCCTGCTGATGTTCTTTGCCTTCGTCTATCTTTTCGTTGGCTTGGCACACACGGTTGCTTGCGTGGATCAGGCCGTGGCGGCTTCGATTTCGGTTGATATGAAAGCTGCGTCGAACGAAGGTTCGGACGATAGCGGGCAAGCGCATTCTCAAGCTGCCGCCGAGCATTGTTCTGCCTGCGCGCCGGTCCAAATGCCTTCATTGGTATCGGTTGCAGTTCCGTCAGCCTATCAGGTAAAACTCGTTTTTGTCACGCCCGCGTTGCTGCTGGCAGACCATCCGCGGCTCGATCCGCCACCCCCAAAATTCTGACCTGAACGTCGTCGTAGCGGCGCGTCTCTTTCGCGTCGCCGTCTTTCCGTTTTCAGGTCAGCATTATGTCTTTCATCCAAACGGCTTTGCGCGTGATTTGCGCATTGCTTATGATAACAATTCCCGTCGCAGCGACAGAACGCCCCACGCGTTCCATTTCGCTGCCGCAGGCCCTGCAAAGGGCGCTGGCCGCTAACCCGCGTCTAACCGCGGCGGAACGCGATATCGGAATAGCAGGGGGGCTCCGTATTCAGGCCGGAGCGTTACCCAATCCTGATGCTTCCTTTGAACTAGATAATGCCCTTGGTTCCGGTCCGTACAAAGGAACGCGCTCCGCAGAGTCGACACTACAGCTCAGTCAGCTTGTTGAGCTTGGAGGGAAGAGGGAGGCGCGCCTAGCCGCTGGCGAGGCCGGCATAGGAAATGCGGTTTGGCAAAGACGTGCAACGCGCCTCGAAGTTCTCTCAGAGACCGCGATTGCGTTCATTACGATCATCAGCGCCCAACGCCGGATCGAGATATTCGACGAACAGATTGCAAGTTTCGACCAGCTAATCCCACTTCTGGAAAAGCGCGTGCAGGAAGGTGCGTCATCGCCGGCCGAAACACTGCGGGCCCAGGTCGCGGCCGACCTATTTCGAGTGGAGCGCGAGCGGTCGAAAACGCAACTGGCAACGGCGCGGCGTGATCTAGCCATCCTGATGGGCGACAGCAGCCCGCGTTTCGGAACCGCGGTCGGGCGGCTCGCAAATATCGGCCAGCCGCCTTCGTTTCAGGCGGTCGTCAACGCCATCGAAGCCAATCCCCAACTCATGCGCTGGACTGCTGTTACTGCCCAGCGCAATGCAGAACTTCTTATTGCGCGCCTGAAGGCGATTCCGGACGTGCGTATCGCTGCCGGCTGGCGCCATTATCAAGACACCAACGACAACGCCGTGCGCTTGGGTGTCTCGATTCCGTTGCCGATATTCGACCAGAACACCGGCAACATCATCGCTGCCCAAGAGTCTCTGGCGAAAACCAATGCAGAGCGCGCCATCAACAAGCTTGTCCTCATCAGCATCGCTGGCCGCGCCTATGACGCGCTGACCGGAGCGCTCGCTGAGCTCAAGCTGCTGCGGTCTTCGGTCATTCCGAACGCGCGGAAAGCCTCCGAGACAGTCTCCAGCGGTTACACGCAAGGACGGTTTACGTTGCTCGAACTTCTCGATGTCCGGGGCTCTGTGTTGCAGGCGCTCCTTCGCGAGCAGGAAGCCTTGCAGAATTTTCATATCGCCATTGCGACGATTGAAGGTCTCGTCGGTAACCCGTTTTCGCTAACCCGCGAGAGTACAAGATGATTAAAGGACTAATTCGTTACTCTGTGTTTGCGCTCGTTACCGGGGCGCTTGTCTACAGCGGCTATCTGTTGCTGGCACCAGCAACTACCAAAACAGTTCCGACGGAGAACGTAGAGAAGGAACACCATTCGGAGGCTGTCGAAATGAGCGACGCCAAGGTCGCCGCAGCCGGCATCGAACTTCTCAAGGCATCACCCGGCGTCTTGCGCGACAGCCTGCTGTTGAACGGCATCGTGCAGCCAAACCAGGAATCACTGGTGCAAGTCACGCCACGATTTCCTGGAATCGTGCGCGAGGTCCGCAAGCGAATCGGCGATCTTGTCCAGAAGGGTGATGTTCTTGCGATCGTTGAAAGCAATCAAAGCCTAACGTCCTATGAACTGAAAGCGTCCCTCGCAGGCACCGTAATCGATCGCCAGACCACGCTGGGCGAGTACGTTTCCGAGCAAAAGCCGGCATTCGTCATCGCCGATCTGTCGATGGTCTGGGTGGACTTTTCCGTCTACCGCCGCGATCTGAATCGGGTCAGTGTCGGAGATCAGGTTCTTATCGATCCGGCCGATGGCGGTCCGCCGATCGAAACGAAAATTACCTATCTGGCACCGATCGGCAGCAGCGACACCCAGAGCGCACTCGCGAGAGCTACCGTGCCAAATCCCGATCGGCGGTTGCGTCCGGGCCTCTTCATCACCGGGCGGCTGACGTTGTCAGCAAAGAAGGTGAATGTGGCGGTGAAGTCCTCCGCGCTGCAAACGTTCGAGAACCGCACCGTCATTTTCGTCCGCAATGGCGACAAGTTTGAAGCCCGCGACGTCGAGCTCGGCGGGCGGGACCCAGAACTCGTCGAAATCACGTTTGGCCTTTTGGACGGTGACATCTACGCGGCCCAAAACAGCTTCATCGTCAAGGCTGAGATGGCGAAAGGATCGGCTTCTCATGACCACTGATCGCGACATGATGCTTGTTACTGCCCTGATAAGACCGCACATGGAGGGGCATGTGGTGCGGATGCTTCATGATCTGCCTGATTTCCCCGGTTTCACGTTCACCGAAACCCGTGGGCAGCGGCAAGGACGAGGACAAGGCGGCGCTTATGTCTCGACCGAATTCGATCTGACGTATCACCAATTTCTCGAACTCCGGCTGGCGTGCCGATCTGAACTTGCCGGCGAGATTCGCGACCGCATCGCGTCTGCGGCCTGGACAGGCAGGAAGGGCGACGGCGTCGTATTCATAACACCTGTCCACTCTTTCGCCCGTATCCGGGAAATCGGCAAACGTCCGGAGAAGTCCAATGATTGACGGTATCCTTTCCTTTGCCATCCGCCAGCGGTGGTTGGTGATGATCGGTGTTCTGATCATGGCCGCCTTCGGTGCGTGGAACTTCACGCGGCTTCCAATCGATGCCGTTCCCGACATCACCAACGTCCAGGTCCAGATCAATACAAGCGCTCCCGGCTATTCGCCGCTCGAAGTGGAGCAGCGGATCACCTTTCCTATCGAGACCAGCATGGCAGGGTTGCCGAAGCTGCAGAATACACGCTCGCTGTCGCGCTATGGTCTCAGTCAGGTGACGGTTGTTTTCCAGGACGGCACGGACATCTATTTCGCCCGGCAACTCGTCAACGAGCGCATCCAGCAGATTAAAGATCAATTGCCCGCAGGCGTCGAGACCGCCATGGGACCGGTCTCGACGGGACTGGGCGAGATCTACATGTTCACGGTCGATGCCAAGCCAGACGCCCGCAAGAAGACAGGCGAGCCATACACTCCGACGGATTTGCGCACGATACAGGATTGGATCATCAAACCGCAGCTGAGGAACGTCCCGGGGGTGGTCGAAGTCAACGCGATCGGTGGATTCGAGAAGCAGTTTCATGTGCTGCCGGACCCGGCGCAACTGATGGCTTACAAGCTGAGCTTCCGCGATGTCATGACGGCACTTGCTGCCAACAATGCCAATGTTGGCGCCGGATATATCGAGCGCAACGGTGAGCAGTATCTTGTGCGCACACCCGGTCAGGTTGCCAATCTCGAGGAGATTAAGGACATCGTGATCGGATCGCACAACGGCGTTCCGATTCACATCTCAGACGTGGCGGATGTTCGCGAAGGTCAGGATCTGCGGACCGGTGCGGCGACGATGAACGGGAAGGAGGTTGTGCTCGGGACCGCCATGTTGCTGATCGGGGAGAACAGCCGATCGGTCGCACAGCGCGTTGCAGCTAAAATCGAACAGGTTGGCCGCTCATTGCCGGATGGAGTCGTCGCGCGCCCGGTCTACGATCGGACGTATCTGGTTGAAGCAACGATTGCCACTGTCGAAAAGAATCTGATCGAGGGCGCGCTCCTCGTCATCGTCATTTTGTTCCTGATTCTCGGCAATTTTAAAGCGGCGATCGCGACGGCCTTCGTCATACCGCTCTCGATGCTTTTCACCATCACGGGGATGTTCGAAAACAAGGTTAGCGCCAACCTGATGAGCTTGGGAGCAATAGATTTCGGCATTATCATCGACGGTGCGGTGATCATCGTCGAGAACTGTTTGCGTTTGCTTGCGGTCGAGCAGCATCGGCGGGGTCGTATTCTCAATCGCGAGGAACGTTTTGCGACGATACTGGCTGGATCCCGCGAGGTGATCGGCCCGAGTTTGTTCGGCACCTTGATCATCGCCGTCGTGTATCTGCCGATCCTGACGCTTACGGGCGTCGAGGGCAAAATGTTCATACCGATGGCACTGACGGTTGTCATGGCGCTGCTGGGCGCCAGCATCCTGTCGATGACTTTCGTTCCGGCGGCGGTCGCAATACTGGTGACTGGGCGGGTATCCGAAAAGGAGAACTGGTTCATGCGCGGCGCACGGAGGATTTACGTGCCGCTTTTGTCCGCGTCGATTGAAAACCGGAAAATGGTCGTGTTTGTCGCGGCAGTCTTTGTCGTCGTCAGCGGGATTGCCGCGACGCGCATGGGCGGCGAATTCATTCCAAGCCTTGATGAGGGCGACATCGCGATGCACGCGATGCGGATTCCCGGAACGAGCCTCACCCAGGCGGTCGATATGCAGAAAAGACTTGAGGTAGCAGTCAAGGAATTTCCGGAAGTGAAGGAGGTCTTCTCCAAAATCGGCACATCGGAGGTTGCGACTGATCCGATGCCGCCGAATGTTGCGGATACCTTCATCATGTTGAAGCCGCGTGAGCAATGGCCGGATCCCTCCCGGCCAAAGACCGACGTGCTTGCGGCCATCGAGAAGCGAGTCGAAGAATTTCCCGGCAACGCCTATGAATTTACGCAGCCAATCCAGATGCGGTTCAACGAACTGATCTCGGGCGTGCGCAGCGACGTTGGAGTCAAAATTTTCGGTGACGACCTGGACGTTCTGGCGCAGGTCGCAGGCCAGGTGCAGGGTGTCCTGCAAAAGGTCGAGGGCGCAGCGGACGTCAAGACCGAGCAAGTGTCCGGATTGCCGGTGCTCACCGTCAAACTCAACCGTCAGGCGCTGTCGCGTTACGGAATCAGCGTCGGCGACGTCCAGAATCTGGTCGAAATCGCCGTCGGCGGTAAAAGTGCGGGACTCGTCTTTGAAGGCGATCGCCGTTTTAGTCTCGTGGTTCGTCTACCCGAACGTCTGCGGTCGGATGTCGAAGCCATCAAGGCGCTATCCATCCCGCTGCCGCCTCTGGAGAATCAGACAAAGGCCGTACCGGCGGCTTTATGGGGCAATTCACCACTCGCCCGGATCCGTTACGTTCCCTTGTCTGAGCTTGCGCAGATTGATGTCGCACTGGGCCCCAATCAGATTAGCCGTGAGGATGGGAAACGGCGGATCGTCGTAACTGCGAACGTGAGAGGGCGAGATCTGGGATCTTTCGTCGGCGACGCGCAGAGGCAAGTTGCGGATAAGGTGAAACTTCCGGAAGGCTACTGGATCGGCTGGGGTGGGCAATTCGAACAACTGGTTTCCGCTGCACAACGGCTGACGATTGTGGTTCCGATAGCGTTGCTTCTGATCTTCGTCCTCCTGTTCATCAGTCTCGGTTCCGGAGCGGATGCGCTTCTGGTCTTCAGCGGCGTTCCCCTTGCACTGACAGGGGGCATTCTTGCGCTTTTGCTGCGCGGCATCCCGCTTTCGATTAGCGCCGGCGTCGGGTTTATCGCTCTGTCGGGCGTCGCGGTCCTGAATGGTCTCGTTATCATTTCGTTCATCGAGCGGATGCGCTCCGAAGGCCACGCAATCATGGACGCCGTGCGCGAGGGGGCGCTGACCAGGTTGCGGCCCGTGCTTATGACAGCACTCGTCGCATCGCTGGGCTTCGTGCCGATGGCAATTGCGACCGGCGCGGGCGCCGAAGTCCAAAGACCGCTCGCGACCGTGGTGATCGGCGGCATCATTTCGTCAACGCTTCTGACGCTTCTCGTCCTTCCGGCACTCTACGTTCTGTTTAGGCGCGAAACGCAGGCGTCTGAAGACGCCGTCACCCAGCAATGAAAAGGAGACTTCCCATGAAAGCTATTTTGATTCTGGCAGCAATGCTGTTGTCCGCGGCTCCGGCAATGGCTCAACATGCTCACGGCTCCAAAGGCCCTAACGGCGGTATGATGGAGGATGTAGCGGGCGTGCATGCCGAACTCATGACCTCGGGAAACGTCATCACTTTCAATATTATCGATGAACATAGCAAGCCGGTCGCCACCACTGGCTTTACTGGTTCGGTGCTTGTTGTGAGCGGATCAGAGCGCGAAACCATCACTCTTTCACCGACAGGAAACAGTGCAATGAAGGGAGAGGCCAAGAAGCCGGTCGCCGCCAATGCATCGGTCACGCTGGTGCTCAAGACGCAAGCCGGTAAGACAGGGCAGGCAAAGTTCAACAAAAAGCACTGATGTACGCATAGAGGGGATTTCGTTTTGATCGAATTTCGCGACGTTACTACTCCCGAAGTACGCTGCTGATTTTCCGGTGCCGTCACTGCGTTTGAAAACATTTGCGCTACGGAGCAGAGCTGATTACCCCACGACCAAGGCCAACCATGACCGTCACAACACGAGCAGCCAAGATCAGTCTCCAGGTTGAGGGGATGGATTGCGCCTCATGTGCCACCAAGATCGAAACAGCGTTGCATCGGATAGACGGCGTAACGGATGTGGCGGTGTCGGTACCTCGCGGCACCGTGACTGTGCTGCATGACGGAAAGGAGATTGATGATCGGGTACGCAAACAGATTTCGGATCTAGGCTATCAAGTGACTCGGCTGGAGGCGGTCAGTGGCGATGGTCCTAAAGACAATCGAGTCGATGGGAAGCCTCCACACGAAGAAAGCCATTCCCATATCGATGAGCGTGCAGCACCTGGTCAGCGCTGGTGGCAGACGCGCAAAGGAATGCTGACGATCGCATCCGGAGCGGCTCTCGCAATAGCTTTCCTGGTTGGGAAAGCCGTCCCGGCGACCGAACAGTGGGCGTTTTTGCTCGCCATGATGGTCGGCCTGATTCCAATCGCAAGGCGTTCGTTATCGGCGGCGCGGGCGGGCATGCCGTTCTCGATTGAGATGCTGATGACGATCGCTGCGGTTGGCGCGATTATCATAGGCGCGGCGGAGGAGGCGGCCGCCGTCGTCTTTCTCTTTCTGATAGGTGAACTTTTGGAAGGCGTCGCGGCCAACCGTGCGCGCGCAAGCATCCAGGATCTGACCAAACTGATACCGAAGACCGCGCGGCTCGAGGACAATGGGCAGGTCAGCGAGGTACAGGCGGACACTCTTGCGGTGGGGGCGATCATCCAGATTCGGCCTGGTGATCGCATCTCGGCTGACGGCGTCATCGTTTCCGGAGAAAGCTCGATAGACGAAGCACCGGTCACCGGTGAGAGCACTCCGATCCGAAAGGGACCTGAGGAAATCGTGTTTGCCGGCACCGTCAACGGTGATGGCTTGTTACGTGTACGTGTCACTGCGGCTGCGTCGGACAATACGATCGCGCGCGTGGTCCGATTGGTCGAGGAAGCGCAAGAATCGAAGGCTCCGACAGAGCGCTTCATTGATCGCTTTTCCCGATACTACACCCCCGGCGTGGTGGCTGTCGCGGCTTTGGTTGCTTTCGTTCCGCCGCTCCTTTTCGGCGGTGGATGGAGCGGCTGGATCTATAAGGGACTTGCCATTCTCCTGATCGGCTGTCCATGCGCGCTGGTCATCTCGACGCCGGCTGCCATTGCCGCAAGCCTGTCCGCAGGAGCCCGGCGGGGGCTTCTCATGAAGGGCGGAGCCGTACTCGAGCAGATAGGCAAGATTACCGTTGCTTGCTTCGACAAAACCGGCACCCTGACCGTTGGCAAGCCGCAGGTTACGGACATCATCAGCTTCGGACGCAACGAGGCCGATGTGTTGCGTTTTGCCGCAGCTCTTGAGGCTGGTTCAAGCCATCCTCTCGCCAAGGCTATTCTAAGGAAAGCAGGCGAGCGGCAGCTTTCGCTACCGCCGACATCCGACGCCAACGCGATCGGCGGAGTAGGCGTTCGCGCCGTGGTGGAGGGAATCGAGGTGTTCGTCGGATCCCCCAAGGCCGCGGGCGAAAGAGCTCCCATGACTTCGGAACAGAGTTCCCAGGTTTCCGCGCTCAATCATGAAGGGAAGACGGTTTCCATCGTCGTCGCCGGACATGAAGTCGCCGGCGCAATTGCGATGCGGGACGAGCTTCGTCCCGACGCAAGGGCAGGTCTGAAGGCTCTGACCGAGGTGGGCATCAAAGCGGTCCTGCTGACCGGGGACAATCGCCGCACCGCGAATGCTATCGGTGAGCAATTAGGAATCGAAGTGCAGTCGGAACTGCTGCCCGAGGACAAGCAGCGGATTGTCGGCCAATTCCAAAAAGAAGGGTGGCTCGTTGCCAAGATCGGCGACGGCATTAACGACGCACCAGCGCTGGCGGCAGCGGATGTCGGGATTGCGATGGGCGGAGGCGCAGACGTCGCGTTGGAGACGGCGGACGCCGCAATCCTTCATGGCCGGGTTTTGGATGTTGCTGCAATGGTCGATCTGTCGAAGCGCACCATGATCAATATCCGGCAGAACATCGCTGTCGCGCTCGGTCTAAAGGCAGTCTTTCTGGTTACGACTGTGATTGGGGTCACCGGCTTGTGGCCGGCTATTCTTGCAGATACCGGCGCGACTGTATTGGTGACATTAAACGCATTACGTTTGTTGAAGGTCGCTGAAAACTGAGGTCGTCGTGTCAGACACGTTTGGGGCTTGGTCATGGGATATCATGAACGAAGGAGAGTTTTTAAGGCCGGCTTAGTCTCTTTTGATGGTGCGGCGATCTCCTGCACGGTCCGAAGTCTCAGTACTTCCGGAGCGTTGTTGGAAATTGGGGGCCTGGCAGGAATTCCGAAGAGATTCACTCTTGTAATTGCCGCCGACGAGTTTCGGCGAGCTTGTCGAGTTATTTGGATGACCGAAAAAAGGCTCGGAGTGGCTTTTGAACCAATCTGACTCACGGGGGCGATTTGGCAGATTATAGGAGGATGAAATGCTGCACCTTCTCATCGCACTCATGGTGTGTCTGACCGCAAGCGGAGCGAACGCGCGCGCGGCCGGAATGGCGCAGGGCAGATCTTCCACGCTATCATATGAGCGGCTGCAACGACTTCCGCCGGTTATTCACAAGGCGTTCAAAGCGGCGCAGCTCCTGTGTATGGACGATGCAATAAATGTTCGAACGGGGTATCTGCGATATCTGAAAGGATCGAGAGGCGAAGAGTTCATCGCAATCCACTTCGAACAGTTCGGGTGTTCCAATCGAGAAGCTCTTTGTTCGCCGAAGGGTTGTCTTCATCGCGTCTTCCTTTCCAGAGGAGGCATGTATCGCGAGGTTTGGCGGGGAGATGTCTTCGAAATCGATATGTCGATCGACTCAGGTGTGCCGTCGATCGACGTCGATTGCAGCCGAGCCGGCACATTCTGCCGCTATCAAAAGCAATGGGATGGCAAACGGTTTCGTTGAGCGCTGCGAGCGCGCAGCCCAAAATTTCTCCGTCCTTTTGGGGAGAAGAGGTCTGCAATACGCTCATAAGCTATTAATCACGCGGCCGTGAATCGGCATCGCAAGGATTGTTGTATGCTTGCCGTCCTCGCCAATCGGACCTATCGCCACCTGTTTATTGCGCAGGTTATTGCGTTGATTGGCACTGGAATGATGACGATCGCGCTTGGTCTCCTTGCCTTCAAGATTGCCGGCGACAAGGCGGGAGCGGTGCTCGGCACGGCCCTTGCCATCAAGATGACCGCCTATGTCGCTGTAGCACCGGTGGTCGGCGGATTCGCCAATTTCCTTCCACGTCGTGCTTTTCTGGTATCGATGGACATTGCGCGGGCAGCCGTCGCGCTGGTTTTACCGTTCGTCGATCAAGTTTGGCAGGTGTATTTGCTGATCTTCATCCTGCAATCGGCATCTGCGGCCTTCACGCCGACATTTCAAGCCACCATTCCGGACATTCTTCCCGATGAAGGCCAGTACACTCGGGCCTTGTCACTCTCTCGCCTCGCTTATGACATGGAAAGCCTTCTCAGTCCGATGCTGGCTGCTGGGTTGTTGACGGTCATCGGCTTTAACTGGCTCTTTCTTGGAACGGTTGTGGGGTTTTTCTGCTCCGCCGCGTTGGTTCTTTCAGTGACGATTCCTCAACCGGCGCGCGCAGAACGCAGGGGAGGCATCTATGAAAACACCACGCGCGGCATCCGCATCTACCTTGCGACACCACGTTTGAGGGGACTGCTCGCCCTCAACCTCTCGGTCGCAGCGGCTGGCGCCATGGTCATCGTCAACACGGTGGTTGTAGTGCGAGGACTGCTGGGCGGAACGGACAGTGATGTCGCTATAGCGCTGGCGTGTTTCGGCGGCGGATCGATGACAGCCGCATTGATGTTGCCGCGGCTCCTTGATCGTGTGGCAGATCGCGCCGTTATGCTGCCGTCGGCGAGCATCCTCGGGGTGACGCTGCTCGGCTTCACTGCCGTTTTGTTTCTGTCGCGGGGAGCCGTAGCAGACGCCTCTTTAGTATGGCCCAGCTTGCTGATTGCATGGACCCTATTGGGCGTCGCTTACTCAGCGGTGATGACCCCATCCGGCCGCTTGCTCCGTCGCTCGGCGCATTCTTCGGATCGGCCAGCGGTATTCGCTGCACAGTTTGCGCTTTCACATGCTTGCTGGTTGCTAACTTATCCAATGGCTGGTTGGCTGGGTGCGGTTGTTGGGGTAGTGCCAACGTTGGTGATACTGGCTGCTCTGACATTCGCAGGAGTGGCCCTCGCAACCAAATTCTGGCCCGTAGAGGATCTGGAAATACTGCCGCATGCGCATCCGGATCTATCTAGCGATCATCCGCATCTTCGAGGTTCCTCCGAAGCTCACGCCCATTTGTATGTCATTGACGACATTCATCACAGATGGCCTTAGGGATGCAGGTATCGGGATGAACCGGCAAGCAGCGTTGCAACCGAATCCCGATCTGCCATCATCGTTATATCGTCTTCATCGAGGCGGACGGGTTCGCTAGGCGCGCGAGACATCGCGCATCATGACGGCGACAACGACCCCGGATAGGAAAGTCAGTGCGGCAATCGATGCGATGGCCCACGACAGCCCGAAGCGATCGGCGATGAGGCCTGCTGAAAGCGCACCGATCGCGTAACCGAGATCCCGCCAGAACCGATAGACGCTGAGTGAACGGGCGCGCCAGGTCGGATGCGAAGCGTCGGACACGGCCGCGATAAGGCTCGGGTACACCATCGCTGTTCCGAGGCCGAGAAGAAGACTGCCCACGAGCCACCACTCGAACTGGCGCGTTGCCGCGGTGAGAAACAGGCCGCCCGCCTGAATCCACATGCCAGCGACGATCAAGCCCTTGCGACCCCAGCGGTCGCTCAAGGGGCCGGTGGCGACCTGCAGGACTCCCCATGTCGCGGGATAGATCGCCTTGAGAATGCCGATGCGCTCGACGCCAAGGCCGAAGGAGGCAAAGAATAGCGGGAAGATGCCCCAGCTCATGCCGTCGTTGAGGTTATTAACGAGGCCAGCTTGCGAGGCGGCGAAGAGATTGCGATCGCGGAACGACGTGAGCGCGAAGATTTCTCGGAAGCCGATTGGCGTTGATTGCTGTAAATGGGCGGATGCTTCCAGCCGGACGTGGTCGCGTGTGTCGCGGACGAGCAGAATCGACAGCACGGCACCGAAGACCGCATAGCCGATGCCGAGATAGATCGGCACTGGCCGCAGCCCGTATCGCGAGGCGAGATATCCAGTGAGGAACGCCGTCACGCCGACGGTGAGATAGCCGGCAAACTCGTTGAGGCCGACGGCGAGGCCGCGCGACTTCGGCCCGACGAGGTCGACCTTCATGATGACGGTCATCGACCAGGCGAGCCCCTGGTTGATGCCGAGCAGCGCATTGGCTGCGATGACCCATCCCCAGCTAGGGGCCCAGATGATCATGAAGGGAACCGGCAAGCCAACGAGCCAACCGAGAACCAGAACGCGCTTCCGACCCCAGGCATCGGCGAGTTGACCTGAGACGAGATTGGCGAAGGCCTTGACGACACCGAAGCTGACAATGAAGGAGACGACGAGTGTCGTCGATGCGATGCCGAACTCCTCCGAGCCGATAAGTGGCACGACCGTTCGTTCGATCCCGACCATACCGCCGACAAAAGCGTTGATAACGACGAGCAGCGCGAACTGTCGCCAGTTTTCCTTGAGTCCGAGCCTAACGGGCGAACCTCCTGACTGTGGAACCGATACCGCTTCGGCCATGGTCAGGCGGCCGCAGCCGTCGCGCCGGAGTTCGCGGCCCTGAGTGCTGCAGCCTCGGGAGGTGCCGGCGGTATCTCGGCGAGCATGAAGCGCATGAACTCGGCTTCGTCCTCGATCCGGAAGGCTTCGTTATGGCGCCTCTCGAATCCGATGGTCGACCAAGGCTTGCCGCTCAGGCGTCGGCCACAGACCGAGCCGGCATAGGCGCCCGGTAGCACGTCAACGTAATCGGGGAGGGCCTTCAGCCGGCGGACGCTCTGGAAGAGATCTCTTGCTCCCTGTTCGGCGCTGACGGCGAGTTCGGTCCGGCCGAGGTCGCCGACCATCAGCGTATGACCGGTCACAACGAACCAGGGCTCGTCGGTGCGCGTGCGGTCGCTCACGAGCAGACAGATATGCTCGGGCGTATGGCCCGGCGTGTGAAGCACTTTCGCGACGACGTTTCCGAGCGGCAGCAGGTCCCCATCTTGCGCGGCCTTGAACGGAAACGAGACCTCCGCACGTGACGACAGGATGTACTCAGCGCCAGCAGCTGCGGCGAGCTCGCGCCCGGCGGAGATATGGTCGGCGTGCACATGCGTGTCGATGACGAAATGGATACGCATGCCGGCCGCTTCCGCCGCGCTCAGATACGGCTCGATCGCGCCAACCGGGTCGACTACGGCGCCAGCGGCGCGGCCGCCGCAGCCGAAGAGGTAGGAGATGCCGACAGGGTCCTGATGGAGGAACTGACGAAGGATCATGGTCTTGTGCTCCTCATTTCAATGGGATAGACACATTCAATCGATCTGCTGAACGTTCCACTGAGGAGAGGCTGTGTCAAGCCCTGGACCAAAACAGGCGATCTTCGCCAGTCTCGCTGAGGTGGCCCAGGCGCTGGGTCATGCGCATCGGCTGGAACTGCTGGAGCACATCGCCCAGGGCGAGCGCAGCGTCGAAGAACTTTCCATACGGACGAGCCTCACCTTTGCGAACACCTCGCGCCACCTGCAGATCCTGCGCCGTGCGCGTCTCGTCGAGGCGCAGCGCCGCGGAAAGCATGTGCTCTACCGTCTTGCCGGCGATGCCGGGGTGATTGGACTGATGCAGGCACTCGGCCGGGTGGGCGAGCGGAACGTCGCCGAAGTGGAGCGCATCATGGCGGACTATTTCCGTGCCCGCGATGCTCTGGAGCCTGTGTTGCGGGAGGAGCTGCTCTCTCGGCTGCAGGACGGGCTTGTCACCGTGCTGGACGTCCGGCCCGAAGACGAATTCGCGCTCGGTCACCTTCCTGGCGCACTCAGTATTCCACTCGCCGCTCTCGAACGCCGATTGGCGGAGCTTCCTGCGGACCGGGAGGTCATTGCATATTGCCGCGGGCCTTATTGCGTCCTCTCGTTTGAAGCGGTGGCGTCGCTGCGGGCGCGCGGCTATCTCGTCCGCCGGCTCGAGGACGGCTACCCCGAATGGAAGGCCGCCGGTTTGCCGGTTGTCACGGGAACCGTGCTGATGGGCAGGTCGTGAAACTTCGATAGGGGAAAATCGTAACTGGTGTTTTGCGCGACTGAATCAGGCGCACGTTGCACGACCCACGAAATCGAACTCAAGGGTCTGATGCTTGCCAACCCAGACGGGCGCGCTGCGTTGCACCGCGGGCTACTCAACCGATTGAGCCGAAGGAGCGCCTTCTTTCATTCGAACGCGTGCGGCAAATCTCTCGTGGCGCATAAGCAGCGCTGCGCTAGGCGTAGTCGAAAAGCGCCATAAATCCGAAATCCATATGCAGTTGTTGGTGACAATGGAACAGAGTCAAACCGGGATTGTCGGCTACAAAGTCCACTTCCACTTCCTGGTAACCACCGAGCATGGCGACGTCCTTCATAATCCCGGCTGTGCGATCGTCGTCTGCAAGATCGCCCATCACCCATACTCCTGGATGGTTCATCTCAACCACCGCTGATATGCGTTCGGCGGTCCCCAGCCACAGGACTGGTGCCTGTTTGGGGGCCGGGATGGGATTGCCATCCAATGCTATCACTTCAAGGCTGTGCCCCGGTAGCGCGAGGCTGCGGATTTCAGTCGCGCTGCCGTTGACGATATGAAACAGGACACGCTCGCCTGTCTTCACGCGAATTGGATCGCCATGACCCAACATACTATCGAGCCACTCCTCTCGGACGTCGGGCAATGAAACTGGCAAGAGCGAAGGCAGCAGAGTTGTTTGGCGAAATCTTATCCACGCAGCGTCATTCGAAATCTTAAAGGCAAAAGGGTCAATCGATGAACGACGCAGCTCTGTCGGACAACGACATAAATAGTTCTGGTCTTGGCTCCAAGGATACGAATCATAAAGGGGATGGTTCGGCTGGAGAAGTTTTCCGCGCGTTTCTCATGCTGGGCCTGACTTCGTTCGGTGGCCCGATTGCCCATCTCGGTTATTTCCGCGATGAATTGGTCGTGCGGCGCAAATGGCTCGACGAGACCGCCTATGCTGACTTGGTCGCGCTATGTCAGTTTCTTCCCGGGCCGGCCTCTAGCCAGGTCGGCTTTTCTCTCGGTGTTCTGCGCGGCAATGGCCTTTTAGGCGGCCTTGCTGCGTGGTTCGCTTTCACCATGCCCTCGGCCCTGATCCTGTTCGCCTTTGCGATGGGCGCAGCCGCATTCACAGGACCGGTTGCCGAAGGTTTTCTGCACGGCCTCAAGCTCGTCGCTGTCGCGGTCGTCGCACAAGCTATCTGGGGTATGGCGCAAACCCTCACACCCGATCGCGCGCGCGCTGGCATTGCCCTTGCAGCGATTGCGATCGTTGTTGTTTTCGCCGGGTCATTCGGGCAGATCGCGGCGATCGCGCTCGGGGCGTGCGCGGGGCTTTGGCTCTGCCGGGGAGAAGTCGCGCCGTTCTCCGGGCATCTGAATTTCCCGGTTACCCGGCGAGGAGGGATCATCGCGCTCGTTGTCTTCGCGGCGCTTCTCTTGATCCCTCCGCTCGTCGTTACTGCGACCGGCTCTCAGGGGCTCGCCTTGTTCGACGCGTTCTACCGGTCGGGGGCGTTCGTCTTTGGCGGCGGCCATGTCGTGCTGCCGCTGCTTCAAGCGCAAGTTGTTGCACCCGGATGGGTCACTAACGAGGCATTCCTGGCAGGCTATGGGTTGGCACAGGCGGTGCCGGGACCGCTCTTCACCTTTGCCGCCTATCTCGGTGCGGTGATGGGACCCATGCCGAATGGCCTTGCTGGTGCAGCCGTAGCTCTGGTCGCACTGCTCCTTCCGGGCATGCTGCTCGTCTATGGCATGTTGCCGTTCTGGGATTCAATGCGCACACGCCCCGCCGCTCAGGCCGCTATGCGTGGCAGCAACGCAGCCGTGGTCGGCATTCTTGGCGCGGCTCTCTACAATCCGGTCTGGACGAGCGCGATTTTGACGCCGCGCGATTTCGCCTTGGCGCTCGCAGGCTTCCTGCTCCTTACCGTTTGGAAGCTGCCGCCCTGGATCGTGGTGGTGTTTCTGGCCGGTGCCGGCATCCTGTCGCAGCTCATCTGAACATCGTTCGGGGCTGAGATATTCATTTTCAACGGTGGACGGCCGGCAATTCAGAACCGCGAAGATCTGCGCGAGGGCATTCCAAATTCCAACACACCTTTGATACCAATCGCTTCATAGTCGAGCAGTATGACGGCAGCTTAGTGTTAATGAAAGGTTCTGCCACCACGCCTGCTTTGTTGGGCGTAATTTTCTGATTTTTTTCATGCTTCGGATTTATCATTTGTCCATGACGCAGATGAAAGTGCAGCCACAGCTTTTAAGCATCCAATATCTGCGCGGCATCGCTGCGATGATGGTGGTGTTCTTTCACGCGAATGGCATGACAGCGGAGTATTTCGGCTCGACATGGTCGCCGTTTGGCGCTGCAGGCGTCGATATCTTTTTCGTCATTAGCGGATTCATTATGTGGGTTACGACGGGGCCAAGTCGAACTCCTGCGTCGTTTATCAAGCACCGCATCGTGAGAGTCGTGCCACTCTACTGGTGCGTGACGTTGGCGCTATTTACGGGTTGGGTCATCTTCCGAAGTTCAACGCCCCTCCCGCCGCTCGAGAATCTTCTAAACTCTTTGCTGTTCATTCCCCATATCTCCGCCCGAACTGGACAGATTCAGCCACTTCTGATCGCCGGATGGACGCTCAATTTTGAAATGTTCTTCTACGTGATATTTGCTGCCTCACTGCTGTTGTCCGGGCGGTCGAGAGCAACTTTCGTTTTCGCAGTCCTTGGGTTACTGGTGGCGATCGGTCAGGTCTTGCCGTCGGTCAGTCCGGTGATGACAACTTACACCAGTCCACTTCTCTTAGAATTTGCTTTGGGTTGCTTGCTAGGATTGATCTATCAATACCAACTGCTGCCGCGACCTTCTCTAGGCGTTACACTCTGCATTCTAGGGGGCATCTTGCTTTGCGTTTCAGGTGCAGACTCTGCAGCCGATCTTAGTTTTCGGAGGTTGCTGCACTGGGGAGCGCCAAGCTTCCTGATTGTTGCGGGATTTGTCAGCCTTGAGCCGATCAAGCGCGACAATCGACTATTATGTCTGTTGGGCGCCGCGTCTTACTCAATCTATCTAACCCACAGCCTTTCCTTAGCCGCTCTCAAGGCTTTGTTTTTTGCGCTCGGCCTACAGGGCTATCAGTTTGTGCCGAGCATCTTTGTGGTCGCCGGCTTCGTCGGAAGCGCGGTTATAGGCATCTGCGTTTATCATTTGTTCGAGCGACCGCTTCTCTCCTTCTTCAAAGGGCTAGTCTCACGGAACGCTCTGTCCTGGAAAGGAATCGACCCTATTTCGAGCCATCCAACACGACACGATAGGTGAAAATCGGATGGCGCTTCAGGGTGGCTCAGGGCGATGCAGATATCCCGTTGATCGAAGGACGCATCGGTGACAATTGTGGCGGTATGTCTGGTAAGACCCTGAGATGACCAGACGGTGCTGGCGTAGTCGGTCGCGAGACGGACTCGCCGCGGTCACGGGCCGCGGCGACGGCCAGGATGCGGCGGATCACCTACTCAGGGTGGTACGCTGTCACCACGATGCGGTTGCATCGTTCCGGCCAAACTCGTCAGGTGCAAGGCTGTGAGTCCGGCCGTCCATTTTGCATAGGTTCATCAGGGCGGCGCATCGCCATTGCCAGCGAGGCAAAGTCGTCGTGATCTTGATCCCCTTCAACTCGGTGAGCTTGCTTGACATTCTCAGCGCTCGATCGTCCGGCCCACAAGAGTTCGCTATGGCGCCAAGCTCGCGGCCAAAACTGTGGGGAGCGCCGCGGATCCATGGTTAGCTGCTCAAGCTCGGCATCGAGGTCGGCCAGACGAGCGCGGCCAAGTATATGGCCAGGCGAAGACGCCCGCCATCTCAGGGGTGGAAGACGTTCCTTCATAATCATGCCGATGGCATCGCGGCGATGGATCTGTTCGTCGTGCCGATAATTTCGTTTCGTCTGCTTTATGGCTTGTTGATTGTGGGGCATGGTCGACGACAGATCCTATGGTTTGGCGTCACAGCGCATCCGGCCGCAGAAAGGATCGCAAATCAACTGACGGAAGCTTGCGGCTGGGAGCAAGTTCCCCGCTATCTGATCCGGGATCGAGATCGGGCCTATGGCGAGGTCTTCATTCGAAGACTTCGATCAATGGGCATTCGCGATCGACCGACGTCGCTGCGCTCTCCATGGCAAAACGGATATGCTGAACGACTGATCGGTTCGATCCGACGGGAGTGCCTTGAGTACGTTGTTGTGTTCGGCGAGCAGCATCTTCGTCATGTGCTGCAGTCGTATATGAATTACTGTAATGAGACGCGCACGCACCTGTTCTTGGATAAGGATGCGCCCCCATCGCGGACCGTTGAGAGAGCAGGGCGTATTCTTTGCCGTGCAATCATCGGCGGACTGTATCACAAATATATCCGGATTTGATTTGCGGCAGGCACCCCCCAAAGCCAGGATTGTGGGGTTGGGCGCGACGACCTGCCAGCGTTCAGCGATGACGTCCGATCGAATTCTGTGCTTCGGGTCGAAGGGATGGACTGCGCCTCGCGCGCCACGAAGATCGAAAATGCGCGTTGTTGCGGTCCGCAAACATTCATTCCAGTCCGGCTGGCGTGCCGAATTGGCTTTTATGGTTCTGGATGACATCCATGGCTCGAACATGTCACCTTGTCCGCGACGTTCGCTTTCGCGCCGTACCTTAGTAACTTCGCGCCATTCTATCCGCTAGCTCGAAAATGCTAGTGGTGGCCGTGGCCGCCGTGATGCCCACCATGGTGGCCGCCGTGATGCCCACCGTGGTGGCCCCCGTGATGGGAGAATCCTCCGCCACCAAAGTAAATGCTCGGTCCGCCGCCGTAATAGTAGCCTGGACCGCTGTCATAGTAGCGGGGACCCGTTTCATAGCAGGCCCGGACCCAGCGATAGCCGTTCCATGTTCGCCGACATACCAGACGCACCTGTTCGGTGAGCTCATTTGCAACCGATGCGCCCAGTCCACCAGTTCTCGGCATCGCGTCTGCCCGCGTGCTGACGAGCGATCCTGCGCCGGCGAGTGCCGCCACAGCCGTAGCTGCAAAAATCAAACGACGCATTTTTTCCTCCTCTTGGGCCGGAAGCCTCTAGCTAGCGCCCGTTCGGCGCTTCAGCGCAACCATATCCAGAACGGCAGGTCCAATTTATGGTAGGCCGCACTTTTGCATTATGTCTAATTGTCGCAGCGCGATTGTGAACGAAGCATGGCGGATCAATTCATCCGTTGTTCATTCAACCGGCAGGTAGTTCTGGACTCCGTTTCCAAGCCTCTCGCAGCTGTTTTGAAATCGGTGACGGTCGGAATGACCGCGGCACTGGTCGTGTTCGCGCTGCTGCTGATCGTGCCGCTATTTGGCGAAAAACTTCATCATCTTCCGGATGACGATGGTGCGGGTCTACGCCACTGCCATCTTGCGCTTATCCTGACCGCAGGGAAGCGGCAAGGGCGGAGCGCGTTCTGTGCGCACCTGCAGCGGCCATCATGATGGAGCACCGCCATATCAACTATGCGCTCGGCTGCGGCCTCATCTGCTTTCGGATTTTGCGGCGCTTCGGCTCAGCGGCGTCGCGACAACCAGATCGCCGAGCGTAGACAGGAAGTTCATCTCGATCAGAGGTGGGTTCTTCGCAGCCGCAGCGCGTTGCCGACGACGCTCACCGACGAGAGCGCCATGGCCGCCGCAGCAATAATGGGCGAAAGCAGCAATCCGAACGTCGGATAGAGGATGCCCGCTGCGATCGGGATGCCAGCGGCGTTGTAAATGAACGCAAAGAAGAGGTTTTGGCGAATGTTGCGCATCGTTGCCTGCGACAAACGGCGGGCGCGAACAATGCCGCCCAAGTCGCCCTTCAACAGCGTCACGCCCGCGCTTTCCATCGCGACGTCGGTACCAGTCCCCATGGCAATACCAACTTCTGCCGCGGCAAGGGCAGGGGCGTCGTTCACCCCGTCGCCCGCCATTGCGACGATGCGTCCGGCCTTCTGCAGCTTACTTACGACCGCGCTCTTTTGGTCAGGAAGGACTTCTGCCTCGACGTCAGCGATACCAAGCTGTCTTGCAACCGCATTGGCCGTAGTCCGGTTGTCTCCGGTCAACATGATGACCTGAATGCCTTCTGCGGCCAGCGCCTTCAAGGCATCCGGGGTGGATTGCTTGACCGGATCGGCGATCGCGAAGAGTCCCGCCAACTTTCCATCGATCGCGATATTGATAACGGTTGCACCTTCGCCGCGCATTTTTTCGGCTTGTGGCTCCAATGCATTTGTGTCGATGCCTAAGGATTTCAGGAAAGTCGCATTGCCCAGCAGCATCGTTTTGCCTTCGACTTTGCCGGTCACCCCCTTACCGGTCGGGGAGTCGAACTCCTCCACATCAGTAAATGTCAAATTTCGCTCACTCGCCGCCCGGACGATCGCGTCGGCGAGTGGATGTTCGCTTGACCGCTCGACGCTGGCTGCCAGCCGTAGAATATCAGCTTCCTCAAATCCGGCGGCAGGGACGATCGAAACGACCTTCGGCTTACCTTCAGTCAGCGTTCCTGTCTTGTCGACCACCAGCGTGTCGACCTTCTCCATTCGCTCGAGCGCTTCGGCGTTCTTGATCAATACGCCCACCTGGGCGCCGCGCCCAACGCCGACCATGATCGACATCGGCGTGGCAAGTCCCAGCGCACAAGGGCACGCGATGATAAGGACGCTGACCGCCGCGACGAGGCCGAATGCCAGAGGCGGTTCCGGTCCAAAAAGCGCCCAGGCGCTAAAGGCGACAAGCGCCACAACGATGACGGCCGGCACAAACCAGCCGGCGACCTGATCGGCAAGGCGCTGGATCGGCGCACGCGAACGCTGCGCTTGTGCGACCATTTGCACGATTTGGGAAAGCAGCGTGTCGCGTCCGACCTTCTCAGCCTGCATCACGAAGCTGCCGGATTGATTGAGCGTGCCGGCGATCACCTTGGCGCCGGTCTCCTTGGTGACCGGCATCGATTCACCGGTCACCAACGATTCATCGAGCGATGAGCGCCCCTCAAGAATGGTGCCGTCGACCGGCACCTTTTCACCAGGACGGACGCGCAGTTTGTCGCCTACGTTCAAGCTGTCGAGCGGGACCTCTTGGTCCGCACCGCTTTCGTCTACCCGGCGGGCGCTCTTTGGCGCGAGATCGAGCAGGGCCTTGATCGCTCCGGACGTGGCCTCGCGGGCACGCAACTCCAGAACCTGGCCGAGCAGAACCAGCACGGTAATGACCGCTGCGGCCTCGAAGTAGACCGCGACAGCGCCATCGTGGCCGCGGAACGTCGGCGGGAAGATGCCAGGAGCAATGGTCGCGACCACGCTGTAGGCATAGGCGACGCCGACGCCCATCGCGATCAACGTGAACATGTTGAGATTGCGCGTGACCAGCGACTGCCAGCCACGCACGAACAACGGCCACCCCGCCCAGAGGACCACGGGAGTGGCAAACACAAGCTGGATCCAGTTCGACAGGGTCTGATCCACCCAGCGATGGCTACCGACCAAGTGGCCTCCCATCTCCAACACGACAGCCGGCAACGCCAACGCAAGTCCCACCCAGAAGCGCCGGGTCATGTCGGCCAGTTCGGGATTGGGTGCAGCGTCCGCAGTGGCTAGTTCGGGCTCAAGTGCCATTCCGCAGATGGGGCAGTTCCCAGGTCCGATCTGACGGATCTCGGGATGCATCGGACAGGTATAGATCGTCCCTTCCGCTACGTTCGCTTGCGGTCGGGATTTGTCGAGGTATTGCTCCGGAGCGGCGGCGAACTTGGTCCGGCAGCTCGCCGAGCAGAAATGATAGGTATGGCTGCGATGCTCAAACCGGTGCTTGCTGGTCGCCGGATCGACACGCATTCCGCAGACCGGATCTACGACCGTCGAAGGATCGGCAGTGTCATGCGGATGACGATCGCCATGGCCATGATGGCCAGAATGATCATGACCTCCGCCGCAGCATCCGGACTTTCCAGCAGTCGCGGCTACAGCGGTCGTCGTCTTGGGCGAGCAACAGCTCTCGGAATCCTTAGCTGCTTCGTCCGATTTTGTTTTTCCGGATTCCGTCATCTAAATCTCCATTGGCGGTTGCAGCATATACCGGGGAGGGGTATATAGTTGGCATGCGAAAAGACATCAAGAGTTCCTGCCAAAAACGGCTTAGCCGCATCGAGGGCCAGGTCCGCGGTCTCGCCAAGATGGTGGATGAAGATCGCTATTGCATCGATATCGTAACGCAGATCTCCGCAGTTCGTGCCGCACTGCGGCGCGTCGAAGAAGAGGTGCTGAAAGATCACGTATCCCATTGCGTAGAGCATGCGATTGCGAGCGGCGATAAGGCCGATCAGCGCAAAAAGATTGCTGAACTCATGGCGGTTGTCGGGCGAGCGGACCGATGAGGGCAGGCAACGGAACTTTATCACATCGGATGTTCGCGCTTGGCGGCGGAACGGTTTCCTCGTAAGCTCCCGCATGACATCGTGTTCAAGTCGCGAGATTAAAGACTAGATGTTTGTGCGTTTGACCAGTGCGAAGCGATTGAGAGCAGGGTGGTTGCTCGCCTTGGTCTATTTGCTTTGCGTATTGGCGCCGGGCCTCTCGTTCGCATTAAGCGACGGATCCCGTGCGGCGCCGTGCCTCACGGACGCGAGCCACGAGCTCGGCATCATTCACGTTCATCAATCAGGCGACAGCACTTCGCAGCACGTTCATAGGGATGGCCACGTGCACGAACATCCCGGCGGGCACAGCCATTTCAGCAAATCGGACAATTCTGACGATCCGGCATTGATCACTGACGAAACGCCAGCCCCCGCGAACCACAAGTCTTCCGGGACGCAATGCTGCGGCATGGTGTGCATCAGTGCATTGCCTGCGACCTTCGTGGAAATCAGTGAACCCTCTCCGCCGAAGTCGCATTCTGCGTCCGAGATCTATCGACATCTTGCCGATAACGCGCCCCCTCGGCATTACCGCCCTCCCATCTCCTGACCTGACGGAATAACGTGGTGCCGCGCCCGTTGAGGGCACGTGTACCTGTGATTCATCGGCAGTTCAGGGAAAAATCATGCTTGCGCAGTTTGGGGCGAACTTCGCCGCCGTTCATTCGGTGGCTGGACAATTCAATAGATGCAGATTCGGGATCCTTGCGGGAGTGGCCGTCGCGGCCGTCACCCTGGGAGGATGCGTGCTGACAACGGTGCCGCTAGTTGGCGCCGATCCTGCTGACCCCGGCGTGAAGGTCGCTGGTGTCGGTTATCGATCGACGGTGGCTCCCTACACAAGTCTTCGCCCAACCGCTCCGACGTCGTGGCGTGAGCAGAACGAACGCGTCGCTCCGAAACCGAAGTCCGGGCAATAGGAGCGCGCGATGAACCGAACCCTCCAGATCGTACCGTTGGTTGTCGTTACGAATCCGTTCCGATCGAAGGCGGCGTGTGTGGCCGCGCTTATTTCAATGTTTGCGCTATCAGGATGCGCAACCTTTTCACCCGATGGTGGAATGGCAGTCGTCGCCAGTGTTGCGGGCGAGACAATCAAAAAGGACGTGGTGTCTATTCGCAGCGGCGAAGATGCGGAGTGGGCTCGCAGCGCGGTGCAACGGTTGCTTCGCCGCCCATTGACCGTGGACACCGCGGTTCAGGTTGCTCTGCTAAACAACAGAGGTCTTCAAGCCGCCTACAATGAATTGGCGCTGGCGGAAGTCGATTTTGTTCAGGAGAGCCTTCCACCCAATCCAACTTTCTCGATTTCGCGAATTGCGGGCAACGGTGCTGTCGAGATCGAACGTCAAGTCGTCGGTGATATCCTGGCGTTGGCGACGCTTCCGTTCCGCTCCGAGATCGCGCGTCAACGCTTCCAGCAGGCGCAACTGCGGGCTGTGCTTGAAACGCTGAGGCTGGCGGCCGATGTCCGGCGGTCATATTACCGGACGGTCGCTGCCAACGAACTTGTTGGACTGCTCACCGATGCCAAGTCGACGGCGGAGTCCACCGCCAAGCTTGCCCAGAAGCTCGGAGAGACCGGTTCACTCAACAAGCTCGATCAGGCCCGCGAGCAGGTGTTCTACGCCGAAACGACAGCGGATCTTGCTTCCACGCGGCAAGAGGCGACAAGTTCGCGCGAACGGCTGGCCCGGCTCATGGGTCTGTGGGGAAGCGATCTCAGTTTCCGGATGCCAGAGACCTTGCCAACTTTGCCGC
>JAGVII010000133.1 GCA_020056155.1 Afipia sp. | reverse complement strand
AGGTCAACATCACCGACAAGGCCAACATCGCCAACGAGACCCAGCGCAGCCGCACCAACAGCGAGAACTCCGGCGTCACCAGTTTCTTCGGCATCAACAAGATTCCCGGCACCAACGCCGCGATCCCTCCCGGCCGCATGCTGACCGCGGACTCCACCTCGACCACCGACGGCAAGGGTTCGGTCAACCGGCAGGAGGCACTGCAGACCAACGTCGCCGCCGTGGTCACGCAGTTGCTGCCGAACGGCAACCTCGTGGTTGAAGGCAAGCAGGAAATCCGCGTCAACTTCGAAGTCCGCGAACTGATCGTCGCCGGCATCGTCCGGCCGGAGGACATCCAGAGCGACAACACCATCGACTCCAGCAAGATCGCGCAGGCCCGCATCGCCTACGGCGGCCGCGGCCAGATCACCGACGTGCAGCAGGCCCGCTACGGCCAGCAGGCATTCGACATCCTGCTCCCGTTCTAGACGCGGCATCGAGGCGTGATCCTGAGCCGATTTCAGAAGGAGACCTCACCGCACTAAGTGAGACGGCTCCCACCGTCTTCTCCCGAGCTCCCACACCGGGCGGCGAACCTAGGCGCAGCACGGTGTTCACGACACGGTCTCTGTCAGCTCCCCTGACGGAGACCGTGATCGTTTGGGCCGTGATCGTTTGAGGTAACCCCTGCGCGACGTTCGGCGTGTTCAGCAGACCGCAGTGGTGATAACCTGCGGCATACGCAACTGCGAACCGTTCAGCGCGCGGACGATCCCGCTGCCCGGCCGCCTTCTGAATGGCGTGATGCCGCTTCGCAGCCGCAGCCTCGGGCAGCCGACCGGTGATGGAGGACGCTATGTACGCCGCTATTCGTCAGGGAAAGGCAAAAACCGGCATGGCAGAGGAACTGGCGCGCCGCATCAAGGAGGGCGCAATCCCGATCATCAGCGATGTCGAAGGTTTCATGGCCTATTATGTGGTCTATGCGCCGGACGACACGGTGACGGCGATCAGCATCTTCAACAACTTTGCCGGAGCGGAGGAGTCGAACAAACGCGGGCTTGCGTGGATCGAGCAGAATCTCGCGCCGCTGCTCACGGGACCCGCCAGCGCAGTCGCCGGACCGGTCATTGTTCATACGCTGGCGTAGCGGCGGAATCCGCAGCGGCCGCGATCTTCATGTTGTGATGATGCGAGCCGGGATTCATCGCGCGTTTGAATTGCCCGCAGGAGAGGCACCCGAGATTCTTTAACGACCAGAGTAACCTTTTAATCACCTTGAGAGGTGAATAACGCCGTTGTGGTTGGTTAGGTAACGGTCATTGACCTATCTACAGGCCGGTTCACCCACGGTCCCGCAGCATGCTTCTCGATCAGCTCTCGATTCTCGTTGCCATCGGATTTTCAGGCGCTTCGCTCGGCATCACGCTGTTCGTGATGTGGGCGGCCGGACGATCCGAAACCCATCTGCTGATCTGGTCCATCGGGCTTGCATTCATCGTTGCCGGCGTCGTTGTCTTCGGCTCCGTCGTCGAGCAGTACAGTGCGGGTTTCCTGCTGACGTCCTTCATGCTCCTGATCGCGGGATTCGGATTGCTCTACGCCGGCTGCGCGAAATTCTGTACCGGCCGGACAGACTGGATTCTCGCAACAACGTTCGTCGCGGTCAGCCTCGTCTTGACATCGTCGGCTTTCGCGCTGGGTTACTCCGGTATCGGAACGATAATCGGGAATATAGCGATCGGCACGCTACTTGTTCTGAACGGGCATCACTACTGGCTTGCGCGCGCGGAATCTCCGCTTCTGATGACAACGAATGCGGCATTTTGCGTCGTCACGGCCGCATCGTTTATCGCATGCGGTTATGCACTCGCCGACCAGGGCCAGATCATTCTGACATCACGGCCTTCAAACTGGGCCGAGGAAGTAAACTCCATCATGGCGATCGCAGGGCTGACCGGGATCGGCGCCCTCTCCCTCACTCTTAACCAGATGCGCATTGCAAACGGCCACAAGTCCGATGCCATGAAAGACGCCCTGACCGGCCTTCTCAACCGGCGCGCGCTGTTCGACGGCCGGACGGGGATCGCACCGCCCGGAACGGCCGTCGTGATGATGGATCTGGATTACTTCAAGACAATCAACGACCGCTTCGGACATGATTCCGGCGACCGGATATTGATGGCTTTTGCCGACGTCATACACGCCAACATACGTTCGAACGATCTCGCTGCGCGTATGGGGGGCGAAGAGTTCTGCATCATCATGCCGGACTCAAGCCCGAAAACTTCGGCCGCCGTCGCGGACCGCATCAGATCGCAAATAGAAGCGACGATCGTTCAAACGGAGAATGGTCCCGTCCGGGCAACGGTCAGCGCAGGAATCGCGGTTCGTTCGCCGGAGCCGGAAACGCTCCAATCGCTGCTCGGCAGAGCGGATACCGCTCTCTATGAAGCCAAGGCTTCCGGCCGCAACCGCGTTCAGATATCCGGATTCAGTCTTGCTGCCTGAGCGACGGCTAACGCTTTCCCTGCACCTTTTGATAGATATATGATGGATCGAAGCCGCCGATATCGGTCAACTTATCCCAGTTTCTCACAGTCAGCCGCCCGCCACTCCAGTCTGCGGCTCCGCTTCTGCGAAGCTTCTGAAGGTTTCTGTTGACGGTCGCGATCGACATGCCGAGCGTCTCTCCCAACTGGGTTTGACTGAGAGGAAGATCGCAGGACTTTCCCTCGACCAGGTCGACAGCCTCGGCCCGGTAGTACAGTTCAGCGAAGAAGTGCGCCAGCCGGTCAGCACCATGACGAGCACTGTTATTCGTGATCGTCATGCGAAAGATCGCAGCGTCGATCAATGTTTCGCGCCACACGACGAAACCGATTTGCGGACGGTCCTTGAACAGCTTGAACAGCTGTTGATGCGGAATCGAAAAGATCGACGCCTTTCCCATCGCGCACACCGAATGGTCCATGTGATCCAGAAACAGCCCCTGGGCATCGGCCCAGTCCCCCGAGATATGAAGCGAGATGTATTGCCGCTTTCCGTCGGCCATCGTGTGATAGCGCCCGAGCATTCCGTTGCTGACGACGGCGCACGCAGTTGCCTTGTCTCCCTGACGGCAGAAATCCTCACCCGGAATCATTTCGCGATACACAAAGCTGAGCTTGCGTATGGCAGCAACGTCACTCGCATCCAGACGCGAGTGCTGTTTGAGTTTTCGTAACAACGTGTCGGGCGGTGTCATGGAGCGGTAACGCACAGACCCGTCATTGGTTCTTTATCAAATGATAAAACGTCTGGTTTCGAGCCGGGTATAGTGATGGCTCCTCATATCCTCGTGCACGTTACCATGAAGCTTCACGATACTCAGCAAAAATGGAAAAAAATGGCGAAGGACGCGCGGGAAAAGGCCGAGAAGCTCCCGCCGGGTCCCGAACGGGAAGCCTTGATGAAAGAGGCGAGGCAACTCGATACTGCAGTTCATATGGATGAGTGGGCTTCATCGGCCGGTCTTCGCTCACCGAAATCCTAGGGTTCTATGAGACGCCCAACCAAGACCAGCTGGACCGAAGACGATCTCGCGCGATTGAGAGCTCACGTCGCATCCGGCGGGTCTGCCGCGCGTGCCGCGATCATTTTGAAAAGGTCGATCGTGGCGGTCAAACGAGCGGCGCGCCGCGAGGGCTGCCCTTTCCCGCATGATTTCAGCATCCGGCGAAAGCTTCGCGCGAGTGCTGAACAATCGAATATCGATCTGAACGACCGTTCATAAAAATGTCTGTATCGCGCGCGGAACGTTTGGCTGCCGCTTCTGTTCTACTCTCGCTTTATTCAAAGGAGAGATAGATGAGAAAGTTTGGTTTTGTTCTTGCGGCCGCCGCAGCGCTTGCAATTGCGGTCCCGTCGATGGCCAGCGCACAGAGCGTGGTCATCAAGACCGGCGAGCGCGGAATGCATCGCGGTCACCACCATCATTACGGCGCTCGCGCCCATATGCACCGGCACCATGGGCATCGGCATCACGGATACCGTCACGGCAAGAAGGTGATCGTTATCAAGCGCGGGCACGGCCATCATCACCATCGCTGATCGATCAGCAAGGAATGGCCCCTGACGGGGTCATTTCACCGATCGCCGCCGTTTCAAGAGAGCAGAACTTTCAAGCGAGATATCGCGGGAGGCCGGGAATGACGGACCATCTTGCGGTCAAAGGCCAACAGGATCGCTGCCATATCGCGATGAACGCAGACGATGAGGTCCGTTACTGGACCAAGCACCTCCGCGTCACGCGGGACGAATTGCAGAAGCTCATCGACAAGGTCGGCAACTCGGCCGCCGCGGTCCGCAAGGAACTT
>JAGVII010000565.1 GCA_020056155.1 Afipia sp. | reverse complement strand
TTCTTCCGCTCCTTCACCAGAAAGCGGATGTCCGGCATGATGACGTCGATGCCCGGCAGGTGCTCCTCGTTGCCGAACGACACGCCGAGATCGACCGCGAGCCAGCTCCGCTGGTGCCGGTTGCCGAGGCCGTAGATCGACAGGTTCATGCCGATCTCGCCGACACCTCCCAGCGGTGCAAACGTCAGTTCGTCAGGTCGCGACATTAGTTAGCTCCAGACGATTTGGCCGATCCAAAGTGAACATCACCGGCGGCGATGGGTGTACGCTTGCCATCGCGGCCAGCGACAATCAGGCAGCCGGTCTCATCAATGGTTTCAAAAATTCCTTCGACGGCCGTTCCGGTCGACTGGATAGAGACTGTCTCACCAAGTCCTGCCGCGCGCTCCAGCCACAGCCGGCGAATGTCGGCGAAGCCTTTGCCGTTGTCCCAGATGCCACGGTACTCGGCCCACGAATCCGACAGTGCCATGAACAGGCCGTCCGCGGTCGCCGCGATCCCCAGCGCCGCCAGCGATGTCGCCGGATAAGGCGTTCCTTCGGGAGCGGACACAACATTGGTCCCCATCCCGACGGCGACGCAGAGACCGCCGCCGATTGTCTCGGCTTCAAGCAGGATGCCGGACAGCTTTTCGCCATCCGCCAGAACGTCGTTCGGCCACTTCAAAAGAAAGGCGCCCTTGGCTGCCCCGCCCGCGCGCATGCGATATTCCACGCTCACCGTCTGCAACGCCGCTTCAAGGGCGAGACCTGCGGCGAACCCTAACGTCGCCGCGACGGGCGGTTGAACGTCGACCGTCTCAAGGATGGTGGCCGCGAGGTTGCCGCGCGGAGAGACCCATTCGCGCTGCCGGCGTCCGCGTCCAGCGGTTTGCTGATCCGTCACCAGCCACAGAGGGCCACGCTCGCCTGCCCGCGCCCGCTCCAGCGCTTCGGCATTGGTCGAACCGATACTGTCGAACGCCGCGAGACGATAATTCTGGGCTCTGGCCCGTGGACCGAGCGCGAATGCCATTAAAACAGCGACTTCGCGGCCGCCGCGGCGGCATTCACCAGCGGCGCAGGATAGACGAAGAACAGGATGGTGAAGAGCCCAGCGAAGGCCAGCACCACCCGAAGCTCGAGACGCATCGGTTCCATCGCTTCCTTCGGCTCGTCGAAGTACATCACCTTGACGATGGTGAGATAGTAGAACGCGCCCACCACGCTGGTCACCACGCCGATCACCGCCAGCGTGAACAGCCCCGCCTTGATGGCAGCGAGGAACACGTAGAACTTCGCAAAGAAGCCTGCGAGCGGCGGAATGCCAGCCAGCGAGAACAGGAACATCGCGAAGAAGAACGCCAGCATCGGATTGGTGCGCGACAGGCCCGAGAAATCGCTGATCGTCTCGACCGCCCGCCCGTTGCGCTTCATGGCAAGGATGATCGCGAAGGTGCCGAGCGTCATGGCGACGTAGATCGCGATATAGACCAGCACGCCCTGCGCGCCCTGCTCCGTTCCGGCGGCAAGACCGACCAGCGCGAAGCCCATGTGGCCGATGGACGAATACGCCATCAGGCGCTTGATGTTCTTCTGGCCGATCGCCGCGAACGATCCCAGCGCCATCGAGGCGATGGACACGAACACGATGATCTGCTGCCACTGCGGCACGATGCCCGGAAATGCCGTCAGCGCCACGCGGGTGAACACGGCGAGTGCTGCGACCTTCGGTGCCGACGCGAAGAAGGCGGTCACCGGCGTCGGCGCACCTTCGTAAACGTCAGGCGTCCACATGTGGAAGGGAACGGCGGAGACCTTGAAGCAGAGGCCTACGAGCAGGAACACCAGACCGAACAGCAGGCCGACGTTTCCGCCCTTCGCCTCCGCGGCAATTCCGGCAAAGCTGACCGTGCCGGTAAAGCCGTAAATCAGCGACGCGCCGTAAAGCAGCATGCCCGACGACAGCGCGCCGAGAACGAAATACTTCAGGCCGGCTTCGGTGGACTTGGCGTCGTCACGATGGCTGGCCGCGACGACGTAAAGCGCAAGGCTCATCAGTTCGAGGCCGAGATAGAGCATGATCAGATCGGCGGCGGAGATCAGCACCATCATGCCGACGGTGGAGAGCATCACCAGGATCGCATACTCGAAGATCTTCGCCTGTTCGGCGAGGTAGGCGCGCGACAGGATCAGCGTCACGCCGGAACCGAGCAGCGCCAGAACCTTCAGGAAGCGCGCGTAGTCATCGACGATGAAGCTGCCGCCAAAGGTCGTGAGCTTGCCGCCGGGCAGCCACAGCACGAGGGCACCGGTGATAACGAGGAGAACAACCGCCAATCCCGTCACCAGCGCTGTCGTCTGCTGGCCACGAAACGCGCCCAGCATCAACAGCGCCATGGCACCGGCCGCAAGCACCAGTTCCGGCAGCACGGGGAGCAGCGAATATCCTGCGAAAGTCATAACGTTCTGTCCCGTCTAGCTATTCGTTTGTGCGTATTCTGATCGCAAAACCGGTGCCCACTTTTGCGGAATACGCACTACTGAACCAGCGCCGCCGCTTTCACGGCGGTGATGGCAGTGTTGTAATTGGTGACAAGCTGCTGCACCGACGCCGCCGACATATCGAGCACCGGCTTCGGATACACGCCAAAGAGAATGGTGAGGATCACCAGCGGAGCGAGAATGATCCCTTCCCGCAGCGTCAGATCCTTGATGCCCGCAAGCGCCGGCTTGTCCATCACACCGAACACCACCTTGCGATAGAGCCACAACGCATAGGCCGCCGACAGGATGACGCCCAGCGTCGCGACCGTGGCGGTCGGAATACTGACCTTGAAGGTACCGATCAGCGTGAGGAATTCACCGACGAAGCCCGAGGTGCCCGGCAGGCCGACATTGGCCATGGTGAACACCATGAACACCAGCGCGTAAAGCGGCATCCGGTTCACGAGCCCGCCGTAAGCGGCGATCTCGCGGGTATGCAGCCGGTCGTAAACGACGCCGACGCAGAGGAACAGCGCGCCCGACACGATGCCGTGCGACACCATCTGGAACACGCCGCCGGCGACGCCCTGCGTGGTGCCGGCGAAGATGCCCATGGTGACGAAGCCCATGTGGGCGACCGACGAATATGCGATCAGCTTCTTGATGTCTTCCTGCATCAGCGCGACCAGCGATGTGTAAACGATCGCGATTGCCGACAAAGAGAACACCAGCGGCGCGAAGTCATGGGATGCGAGGGGGAACATCGGCAGCGAGAAGCGCAGGAAGCCGTAGCCGCCCATCTTCAGCAGGATCGCGGCCAGCACGACCGAACCCGCGGTTGGCGCCTCGACGTGCGCATCCGGCAGCCAGGTGTGGACCGGCCACATCGGCATCTTCACCGCGAACGAGGCGAAGAACGCCAGCCACGCCCATGT
>JAGVII010000766.1 GCA_020056155.1 Afipia sp. | reverse complement strand
GGAAACCAGCCCGCTGATGAAGCACTGGGAGGACCTCGCCTGGCGGGTTCAGGACGACACCGAGAAGGTGCTGCTCGCCCGCGCGGCGTGGCTGCGTGAGACGACAGGGGCGAAAAATCTCTGCATCGCAGGCGGCGTCGCGCTGAACTGCGTCGCCAACGGCCGCGTGGCGCGGGAATCCGGTTTCGAAAACGTCTGGATTCAGCCTGCCGCCGGCGACGACGGCATCGCCATCGGTTGCGCCTATTACGGCTGGCTGGAAATTCTCAAGCAGCGCCGCAGTTTCGTGATGGACCACTCCTACGTCGGCAGGCGCTACTCCGATAAGGAAGTCACTGATTCAGTCAGCAAGTTCCTGGTCCGCATCCAGACCACGCAAGCCAAAAGCAACGACATTGCGAAGGACACCGCCAAACTGCTCGCCGATCAGAAGGTGATCGGCTGGTTTCAGGACCGCTCTGAGTTCGGCCCGCGCGCGCTGGGCAATCGCAGCCTGCTGGCCGATCCGCGCAAGCCCGAGATGAAGGATATCCTCAACAGCCGGGTAAAACACCGCCAGCCGTTCCGGCCGTTCGCGCCCATCGTGCTGTACGAGCGCGCGAAGGAGATCTTTGAAGGCGAGGAAGACTCGCCCTTCATGCTGATCGCCAAGAACGTCCGCCCCGAATGGCGCGACAAAATCCCCGCCATCGTGCATGTCGACGGCACGGCGCGGGTGCAGACGGTGCGCGAAGCAACCAATCCAACTCTCTACCGGTTGCTGAAGGAATTCGACGCCCTCACCGGCGTGCCTGTGCTGATCAACACGTCGTTCAACGTCAAGGGCGAGCCGATCATCGAGACGCCGCGCGACGCCGTGATCTGTTTCCTGACCACCGGCATCGACCATCTGGTGATGCACGACATGCTGGTCTCGAAGAATGCGCTGCACAAGATCGTCGGACCGCTGGTGAACGTCTATACCGATGTCGCCACCATGGTGATGTCGAACATGAAGCCGGCGTGACGCAGCCACCGCCCTGACCGCGAAATTGGCAGCCTTCCGGCAGCCATGGCCGCTTGTGCTTTGCGGTAATGACCGGTCGCCCGGACGTATGGATTGCGTCGGCCGGATTCCAGCCTAATATCTAGGCAGAACCGGCGGCGGAAGGCTGTGGGTGCTCCATGACAATCGAAAAATGCATCAACGAGTATGATGCTTCCGAGGTCGTCTTCGAGGAAGGATCGACCGGCCGCGAACTGTTCGTGGTGCTCGAAGGCAAGATCGATATCGTCAAGGATTCGGGCGCCGGCAGGACGCTCATCGTCAGCCTCGGCAAGGGTGAGTTCTTCGGCGAAATGGCCGTCATCGACGGCTCGTCGCGATCGGCGACCGCGGTCGCCGCGGTGCCGGGCACGAAGGTGATGCGGATCAATCACGCCCGCTTCGTCTACCTCGTCAGCCAGCAGCCGGCCTTCGCGCTGATGATCATGGACGCGCTGAGCAAGCGATTGCGGGCCTCAAACGCGATCACCTTCAAGGCCGCCGCGCCATGAGCGACCGCAAGCCCTCTCCCTTTCCGATCCTTCTCAACAACGATGTCTGCTCGCTGATACAGGCCGCGGACGACGTCTATCAGATCCGGTTCAAGAACCGCGCCGCCAACGCTTATCTGGTGCGCGGCAGCAAGCGGACCATCATGATCGATGTCGGCCTGTCCTCGAACTTTCCGCATCTGCTGGAATGTCTTGCGTATCTCGGCGTGAAGCCTCCCGATATCGATATACTGGTGCTCAGCCACGAGCATCTCGACCATATCGGCGCGGCCTACCACTTCACCGGGAGAACGATCATCGCCGCGCATCGGCTCGCCGCGAACAAGATCATGCTGCGCGACGACTTCTCGATGCTGCGCAAGATGTTCAACGAGCCAAACGTGCCGATCGACGTCGATATCTGGCTCGAGGAAGGCAACCTGATCGACCTCGGTAATTTCCGGCTAAACGTGATGTACACGCCGGGCCATACCTCCGCATGCATCAGCCTGTTCGATCAGGACAAGGGCCTGCTGTTCGCCGCCGACACCTTGATGCCTGGCGGGGTGATGGGCGGCGTATTCGGGTCGGGAAGCATCAGCGACTACATCCAGTCGCTGGAGCGGCTGCGCGGGCTGGATTCGAAAATCCTGCTGTCCGGGCATGGCCGCCTGTCGGATACGCCGCAGGACGACGTCAAAATCGCGATCCAGCGCTCCCACGCGCTATTGTCGGATACGGCCCAGTTGTTCGACGCGCTGGATGCGCGGTCGAATTTCGAGCCGATCATGCAATCGGTGCGCGACCTCAATAAACTCGACGATTCGTGAGGCGGACCGCCGGATAGTCAATGTTGTGGGAGTTTGGAGCGGGTGAAGGGAATCGAACCCTCGTATTCAGCTTGGAAGTCAGAAAATTCTGACGTGTTTTGAAAGGCTATTCTGACATTTTGCTGCCTTTTGACCCCTTGAGATCATTACAGAACTTCTCACTGTCAGAATGGCTGTCCTGCTACTTGTCGCTCTCAAATCCCCTTCCGCAGATGCCATTCGCTCATCCGCGGCCCATGGCCAGATTCATGACGTGGGGACATGCTTGACCCCGGTTAGTAAGAGCTAGCATAGAGCTCCACCACCCTGGCGGCGCAGAATTTATACTCCGGGACGCGGGTATAGTCGTCCAGCTTACTGATTGTCAGCTCGTTTGCGGCTGCTTCAAAGAACGACATCGCCAACCAGATTACGCCCTCCTGAATCCGCCTGTCGGACAACGGACGAACCGAAACAGAGCCGCGGCGTGTCTCGACGCGGATGAAGCGATCCGAGGCAAGATCAAGGCGCTCAAAGTCCGCCGGGTTTATATGCACCAAGGCTTCGGGACTTAAAGCATCAAGTATCGGCGCACGCCGTGTCATCGACCCCGTATGCCAGTGCTCCCGAAGTCGACCAGTCACGAGCGTGAGCGGAAATCGATCATCTGGCAATTCGCTCGGTCGGTGGCCGTCCAGTGCTGCCAGTTGCGCCCGATTCCCGCGAGGAAAGTCTGTGGCAAAGAGACTGTCATGCGGCATCGCAAGAGCGGATGCCGGCTGGATTCCGTGGCCCGGAGCCTTCGATTTGATTGGATAGCGTGCGCACCGCTCGTTCTTGAGCCATCGCCAATTGAGCCCATTGAGCATCGGCACCATCGCAGCCATCTCGTCAAAGATGGCTTCCAGGGACATCCCGGCCCAGGGTAGCCCCAGCCGGGACGCCATGTCACACACAATAGCCCAGTCCTCGCGTGCGTCGCCCGGCGGCGGAAGCGCAGGTTCAACTAGCTGAATGATGCGATCCGTATTGGTGACCGTTCCCGGACTTTCCGCAAGAGCTGCTGCCGGAAGAACGACATCCGCGAAGGCTGTCGTTTCGGTTGGAAAAATATCCTGAACCACGAGGTGATCAAGTCGGGCAAGCGCCTCTCTCGTGGCAGCGAGATCGGGGTTGGCCATCGCAGGATTGCCGCCCACGACATATAGCCCCTTGATCCTGTCGCAACGGATTGCGTCAACGATTTCGACAACCGTGAGCCCCTTCTCTGCGGGAAGCTCGGCTGACCACAGATTGCTGAAGTCGTGTCGCTGGGTCGTATCCTCAAGCGATCGATATCCCGGGAAATAATTCGGCAGCAGGCCGGCGTCACAGGATCCCTGCACATTATTCTGCCCACGCAGCGGATGCAGCCCCGCGCCAGGCCGCCCAACCTGCCCACAAACCAATGCAAATGCGATGGTCGCGCGGATATTATCGGCACCATGCACGTGTTGCGATGCGCCCATGCCCCAGAACGTCATCGCGGCTGGCGCCTTCGCGAACATACGCGCCGCCTCGACGATCATCGCTGCGGGGACACCGCAGATGCGCTCGGCCACGTCCGGCGTGTAAGGCGCGATGCGCTGAACCAGTTCGTCAAAGCCCTCCAGGCGCTCATTCACAAACTGCCTGTCATACAGGCCTTCAGTAATGACGAGCCGCGTCATGGCCGAGAGCAGGGCCACGTCGGTCCCCGGCCGCAGTTGGAGGTGCAGCGTCGCAAGGCGCACCATCGATTGACGGTAGGGATCGATCAGGATCAGCTTTGTACCGCGCCGGATCGCATTTTTCATATACGACGCCGCGACGGGGTGATTGGTGTCGGGGTTAGACCCCACCATCAACGCGACATTGGCCTGTGCTATCTGTTCGATCGGAACCGTGACAGCCGAGAAGCCTGTGGCCTCCGCAAGCGGCGGTACCGAAGCGCATAGTCGGGTGCAATGATCGACGTGATTGGTCCCGAATCCGGTACGCGCCAGCTTCTGCAGGACATAGGCGGCCTCGTTCGTTCCCTTGGCCGATCCCAGGATCGCGAGAGCATCGCCGCCGCGACTGTCGCGCAGTGATCTGAACCCTCGTGCAGCATGGTCGAGCGCCTCGTCCCACGAAGCCGGACGGAACAGAGCGAGCACCTCCCTGCCCCGCAGATTGTGAGAGGCCACCTTCGGGGCGTCTTCGCGCCTGACGAGAGGGGTCGTTAGCCGGTCAGGATGACGCAGGTAACTGAAACCAAATCGCCCCTTCACGCAAAGCCGACCGTGGTTTGCCGGGCCGTCCGCACCCTCGGCATACACGACGCGATCTTCTGCAACATGGAGCTCAACACGGCATCCGACACTACAGAACGGGCATACTGTTTCACCCACATGTTCGATCGGCGGCGGCGCATCAATCGCGGAAAGCACAGAATATGACAGGGCACCAGTCGGACACACCTGTGCACATTCACCGCACGACACGCAGCTGCTGTCGCCCATTGGGAGACCGGTATCAAACACAACGTGAATGTTGTCACCACGACCGGCAAGGGCAATCACGCCGTTGACCTGCACATCCTGGCAAGCCGCTCTACACCGGCCGCAGCGGATGCAGGCGTCGGCATCAACAGTAATCGCAGGATGTTTCCGGTCGGGCTCCGACCGCGCCGGCCGATGACCAAAGCGCGATGCATCAGCCTCGACACGCTGCACGAGACGCTGGAAAAGACTATCCGGATGCCGCTGCGCGGCCGCCTCACTCATTTCCGACGCCAGCAACTCGACAACGATGCGCCTTGTGCGTCGCGCGCGATCGCTATCCGAATTGACCTTGAGTCCGGCCGCGGCCGTCTGACGACACGCCGGCACCAGTTCATGATCCTCGTTTACCTCAACGAGGCAGGTCCGACATGTACCAATCGGCTGATAGCCCTCACGCGTGCAGGCACACAGATGCGGCAGGTCAACCCCCGCAGCGAGCGCAGCTTCGAGAACCGTCTGCCCTGATGTTGCTGGAACCGACTTGCCGTCTACTTCAATGTTGAACCCACTCACAACTGTCGCTCCGGCAACGTACGGATTACCCGCGCAAGGAATTTTCCAGCGTTACGGCCGAGAGCACAGATCGATGCCTCGCTCATCGCAACGGAGAGATCGTTGAGCGTGGCGTGATCAAGCGATCCGTCTGAAATGGCCCGCGCCATTTTGGTAGTTCCGACACGGCATGGACTGCACTGGCCGCAGCTCTCGCGCGCGAGAAAGCCAGCCATCCGCGCTGCGATCCACCGGATGTCATCATGTTGATTGAAGACAACGGCGCTTCCTGTGCCCAACCGCAGACCTGATGCAATAAGCTCCTGTAGAGGAACATCGCAAAGCCGGGCCGGAACAATCGTTCCGGCTGCACCGCCGACGACTATCCCGCCGAGTTCGTCGCTGTCGCACATCCCGCCCGCTTCATCGACCAGCGCTGCGAGCGTCGGCAATCCGCGCACAAGCTTTGGTCCAGGCTGCCTGACGCGTCCTGACACGCTGAAAAGCGCAGCTTCTGGATCAAGAAGTGCTGTAACAGGAACACTGGGCTCAAGGGCGGCGCCCCATATCCCGCGAAGCCGGTAGAACGTCTCGACATTGTGAACCAGTGTCGGATGGCCATGATAACCCTGCTCGGTCGGGTAAGGTGGTCGCTCTCGTGGCCTCGCCGGACGTCCCTCAAGGCTGGCGATCAACGCCGTTTCCTCGCCGCAGATATAGGCGCCGCCGCTGCGCCGCAGATCGATCTGAAGTCCATCTGCGAGCCCTGAGGCGACCACCTCGTCAATAGCCCGGCGCAAAACTGCGTGCAAATGCACATAGTCATCTCTCAAATAGACGAAGAGCTGCCTGGCCCCGATAACTAGTGCAGCGACCAGCGCGGCTTCCAGCACGCCGGCGCCGGTCTCGGTGTGCAGGCCTTCGATGCCCATATCCATGGTCTCGCACATGGCGAGCAGGTCCTTGTAGAAGTCGGACAGGACCGAGTTGCGCAGTACCGAATAGCCGAAGAAGCCCGGCGAGATCGGCTTCAG
>JAGVII010000448.1 GCA_020056155.1 Afipia sp. | reverse complement strand
TTCTGATGGGATTTGGTGCGCGTTGAGCGGAATGATCGGGACATGGTAGGCTCGTTGCCGTGTGATCCGATCTGCGGCAATTCCCATCTCCTTCCATGAGCGGTGTCTGATGACGGCGAGGTTTCTGATCGACGGACCTGAACACGCTGGAACTACGATTCTTCTCGCGCATGGTGCGGGCGGAGCGATGGATTCTGCCTCGATGACAGCCAGTGCGAAAGCCCTCGCGGAAGCCGGCTTGCGCGTTGCACGCTTCGAGTTCGATTACATGGCGGCGCGCCGGACATCGGCCTCCCGAAAGCCGCCGCCGCGTGCGGACCGGCTGACGCCGGAATACATCGCCGCGGTTGATGCGCTCGATGTGAAAGGGCCGCTCATCATCGGCGGAAAATCAATGGGCGGGCGCGTTGCGAGCATGGTCGCCGACGAACTGTATGCTTCCCGGCGAATCGCGGGCCTTCTCTGCCTTGGCTATCCCTTCCATCCGCCGGACAAGCCCGGCCAGTTGCGCACCGAGCATCTTGCTGGACTCGAAACGCCAGCCCTCATCGTGCAGGGGACACGAGATGTATTCGGCACCCGGCAGGAGGTCTCGACGTATGCGCTGTCGAAAGCGATTGAAGTCCTCTGGCTCGAGGATGGCGATCACGACCTCAAGCCGCGAAAAAGCGTATCCGGCTTCTCCGCGGCGGACCATTTGAAGACCCTCGGAGAGGCCGTCTCATCCTGGGCCAACAGGATTGTTCGTTAAGCGCGATCTGCCGAGACTGCGGCGCATGCTCCAACGGAGCGGATCTGGCACCGTTGACCGATCAGGGATGCATGACCCGCGATTATCGCAACGGCATTGGCGGCCGTGGAACGCTGGTGTCGCCGGGCGGGGGCGGAAGCTGCGTGGGCGCTGATTGTTGTTGTGGTGCCGGCGGAATGTAGGCTTCGCGCTGATGGTAGCTTTGCGGGGTGGTCTGCGCTCGCGGATAAGCCTGTGCTGGGTAAGGCTGGACGCTGCGCGCAGGAGCGGGCGACGCGGATGTTGATGACGTCCGTTGTGGTTTCGGCGCCGCGGCCGGCTTCGAGGCTTGCGCGGCGGGCTTGCGTCGTGTCGCTTGCTCCGCGGCTTTCGCGACATCGCGGCTCAGTTGCTGCTGGCCGGACTGCAGTTGCTCGACCGTCTGCTTCAACGACGCGATTTCGCGCGCCATGGTTTCAATCGACTGCGCGAGTTCGGGCGAAACCGTTGCCTGGGGTGGCGGTGTCTCCGCCACCGGCGTTGAAGCAGCCGTCACAGGTTCGGCTGGCGTCGCGGGTGCCGGTGTCGCTGCGGCGGTGTCTTGCGCGGTCGCCGGTTCGGCAGCCGGTTCCGGGGCCGCGATCTGAGAGGTCGTGTCCTGTGACCCGGCGGTATCGGCGCTTTGCGTTGGAGCGGCCGTGCCCGCGAGAAGCGGCGGCACCAGCTGAGAAAGCCGCTGCCTGGCCTCATCGCCGTAGGAATGCCAGGCCGCAGTCGCGGCAATGCCTCCGCAGACGATCAGCCCCACGATGCCGCGACCGAACTTTGCGCGAGGCGCCGGATTGAGAATCTCGCCGGCATTATCGTTCAACGGCGCGGAATCGTTCAACGGCGCGGCGCGGAGCGGAGGCTCGCTGACCGGTTCCGGCGATGCCGCTGGCGTGACGTGAGGCTCGGACGGGGCATGGACCTTGGACGGATCATGCACGATGCGCGGCGCCAGCTCGCGGAGCTGCGCCACAATGGCGTCGTGCGGATCGGCGTGCGGGTCTACATGTTGCAATTCGAGTTGCATGGACGCTCCGTGATTGTACGAGATGCGATGCGCGGCGCGTGTCCGGCCAATCCGCGTACAACAGGGGGCATCGTGCTTTGACCAGAGCAAGGCGACACGATGAAAAGTCTGGGGCAGGGGAACCGGGGCGGTGGCCGTGCGGTGAAATTCACCGCACGAATCCTTTGAGGACCTTGTCGTTATCTTGAGTCAGGCGGGATGCCGGCTCGCTTCAGCGCCGCGTGCAGACGATCTCCAGATACTCACTGGGAATGATGATGGCGTCATCGCCTGACCGGTTGAAATGACTGAGCAGCGCCCTGATATCGGTTTCGAGCGCCGACTGGGCGGCGGGTTCGAGCGCGGCGAACGCCTTGAGCACCGGTCCATAGTAACCGCGGAAGATTTCCAGCCAGTGCTCCGGCGAGCGATAGCGAAACACGAAATGACGTTGCGCCACCTTGATCGACGAGGCGCTGGCCGAGAACATCTCGTCGATGCGTGCGCGGGTGCCCCAAAGCGCCGGCGACTTCACGCCCGCAGGCGGCGGCAGATGCTTGCCGATGGTCTTGAACAACTGGCCGATGAAGCCTTCCGGTGTCCAGTTGGCGAGACCGATCTTGCCGCCGGATTTGCAGACACGAATGAGTTCGCTCGCGGCGCGGTCGTGATCCGGCGTGAACATGACGCCAAAGGTCGAGACCACCGCGTCGAAACTCTTGTCCGGAAACGGCAGCGCCTCGGCATCGGCCTCGCGAAAGGTGATGTCGAGCCGTTCGGCGCGGGCGCGTTCCTGGCCGCGCTCGAGCAGGGCCGGCACATAGTCGGTGGAGGTCACGTCACACCAGCGCCGCGCGGCCGCGAGCGTGACGTTGCCGTTTCCGGCGGCGACGTCGAGCACGCTCTGGCCTGCGCGCAGGTCGAGGGCCTCGCACAGTTCCTCGCCGACGATCTGCAGGGTGGTGCCGACCACGGCGTAATCGCCGGACGACCAGGCTCCTTGCTGGCGGGCCTTGACCGCCGTAAGGTCAACGGGAGCTTTGCTGATGGTAGTGGTGGTATCGAGCATGGTTCTTCTCCGTTCGGATGCGTTGTCTCGCCTGCGCGAGTAGGGCTGGGTCGGGCGCCTTGAGGCGCCGTAGCCATCGATCCCAGCCGTAACGGCCACACATGGAGACGAGCGTGGTACGCGGCGTGGAAATGCCCGTGGAATCGGATCGGTCCGGTGGCGCGGCCTTGC
>JAGVII010000710.1 GCA_020056155.1 Afipia sp. | reverse complement strand
GGCGGACCCCGCCGATGCCGGAAAGGCTTGCGCCGCAATGGGCAATCAGCGCATTGACCAGCGTTCCGGTCTCGTGCCCGGCAGCGGGATGCACCACGAGGTTCTTCGGCTTGTTGATGACGATGATGTCGTCGTCCTCGAACACGATATCGAGCGGGATGTCCTCGCCCTCGGGCTCGGCGGGGGCGGCAGGCGGAACGTCGATTGTGATCGTATCCCCCGCATTGACATGATAAGCGGGGTCGCGAACCGGGCGAGGATTGGCATTGTTTTGGCCGATGCTGACCTGGCCTGCGAGGATCAGCGCCTTCAGGCGCGAGCGCGACAGGTCCGGGCTGCGCACGGCGAGCACGCGGTCCAGCCGCCGCGATCCCTCGTCGCCTTCGACGGTAACCTCGTGACGGCTGTTTTCGTTTTCGGAAGAGTTAGAAGAGCTTTGCATGTCTGAAACTGTTGCGCCCGATCCGACCCCCGAGCAAGCCGCGCTGATCGCGCGGGTGCGCCGGATGATGTTGATCGCAGGCCTGACCACCGCGATCGGCGTGGGAGCCCTGCTGGTCGCCATCGGCTACCGCCTTTTCCGCACCGATGGAAGCGTTCAGGTGACGGACGTCACCGCGACCCTGCCGAAGGGCGCGCGGATCATCGCCACCGCCACCGCGGGCGACCGTCTGGCGGTGACCGTGGACATCGGCGGCGCGACGGAAATCCGCACCTATGACGCGAAGACCCTGAAGCCGGTGGGACGCCTCAAGTTTGCCGTTGAGCCTTGATACGCTTGGTGTCGCGAGGCGATGTTGAAGGGGGGCACCCCTCGCCCATGCCCCCGGTCTTTCAGGCCGCCCGGCGCGTTTCGCTTCAAACGAGATGATGTTCCCGCCTTGCGGTCGCGCGCTTTCAAGGTTATTCCCTGTCCCGCGCTTGCTCCCTTCGTCTAGCGGTTAGGACGCGGCCCTCTCAAGGCTGAAACAGGGGTTCGATTCCCCTAGGGAGCGCCAGCAAACTCAGGTACTTAGGTAGCCATCGGCCTCGTTCGTTGAATAATGGTTGAATAAGACGCTGGTGAACAGCGGCGAACGCTTGGGGAATTTGCCGCCGACATCAGCAGACCATTCTCGGCGCGATGCCTCACTGTGGCTGGCGCATTCGCGAAAATTTCCTCGTCGCCCTTGGTGTCCGGAAATATTCAAACCATCGCTGTCGTGCGCTGTCGTGCGCGAGCGCGCTCGGGTGCTCGCATTGACGTTGCTCGTTGCACAATCAACTCTTGTCCTGTCGAGCCTTGTGCGAATTGGAGAGCTACGTGAGATACAATCGACGAGAGAAAACTGGCGGTCAACAGTCACAAGTCAGTCTATTCGCTCCGAAAGCCGCAGAATCGAGCACGATGCCATTCGCCCAGCGGCTCACCTGCACGATTGACGATGCATGCGAAGTGACCGGCTTGGGACGTACGAAGCTTTATGAGTTGATAGGAGCTGGGCGTATCGTCACGACAACGATCGGACGTCGGCGACTAGTACTGGTGCGCTCACTTCTGGCGCTCCTTGACGCCAACATGTCGAACTAGTGGACGTGCGACTTAAGGAAACAACCTCAGCTAGGCTGAACTCGGTCCATTCCGCCTGTCGCAACTCGCCAGATCGCACAAAGACCAGCGGAGGCAGTTTCAGCGCATAAGCGATTGCACAAGAGTCGAGTTCATAAGGCATCATGACGTATTTGTGCGCTGGGTGGATGTAACGATCGCGAGAAGGAGGGTATGCGTGAAATCTGCACTCTTCTTGTGTCATGCCTCGACCGAATCCTGGGCACTGCAAACCCAAAAAGAACAGAAGAAAATAACATGACCGCAATCATACTGACCCGCGTCGATGAGTGCAGGCATATGGCGCGCTACTACAAGCTGGATATTAAGCCCACGCTGTTTGGCGAGTGCTCGCTTGTGAGAAGGTGGAGGCGCATTGGGCGTGCCGGCACTGTTCGGATCGAAACGTATTCGTCCCAAGGGCCGACATAGCTATGATTTCAAAATAGGCGCAAAGCAGAAGCGAGGCTATCGGTGAAACAGTCCGAAGTGAATTGGAGAGCCGGCATTTTCCATCCCCTACACTCCGGAACAATCGCCCAGGCTACCGGGCGGTGACCTGAGCATTTTGCTCGAACGTGATCCCAGTTAGGCCAATGTGTAGCCGATAGCCGCTGTGGGCAGCCACCATCACCATCACCAGCAGGGCTACCAGGGCCGCCAGTCGGTCTTTATTCAGTTTGCCCGGATCGTTTAAACCGTTCGGGGTCATAGTGTAGCTCTGCCTTTCCGGACATCACCTCTGGAACCAGCCGCAACGCGGCGTCGATTACCTGCGAGCGGTTCATGCCCAGCCGGCTGCACACCTCATCCAGTTGCTTGAGGCGTTCGTCCGAAAGTCGAACTGAAATCACGCGCTTGGTCATGTCCAAAACATACGGGCAATTCCTAAATGAAAGCTTAAGTATGTAATACGCCGTACGCGGACGGGACTTGCCGCCATCTGTTGCCGGGAGGACTCGGGTCACAGCTTTTTGCCCGCTCTGGCCGCAAAGCGGGTGGTCATCGCGGCTTCTTCGGCGCTATTGTGATTCGATGAGGTCGATCGCTAGCGAAGATTCAACGGTTTGTTGGGCTGTATCGCGGCATATTAGGGCCGCGCCCCTCCTGAGGATTTAGTCGTGCGAGATCGGGATGTCAGACAGGCTCTGCACCGAAAGGTGCTGAAAGAGCATCACGGCGACGCCGACACTTTGGTGCTCGACGAGTTGGGCCTGCGTCATGGCACCTGCCGGGTCGATATCGCCGTCGTAAATGGCTACCTGCACGGTTACGAGATCAAAAGCGATTCAGACACGCTGGAACGGCTTCCCGCCCAGATCGCCACTTATGGGCTCGTCCTGGACCGGGCGACGCTCGTTGTCGGCGAGCGCCATTTGGAGAAGGCGAAGCCGCTGATCCCGCAATGGTGGGGTATCAAGGTCGTGACGGCGGGACCGCGTGGCGGCATCAGCTTCGAGACTGCGCAGGCCTTTGCGCAGAACCCCACCATCGATCCGCTCGCCCTGGCCGAATTGCTCTGGCGACCGGAAGTCGTTGAAATCCTCCAGGAGCGCGGCGCACCGCCGGCTTTGCTCAGAAAACCGCGCGGCGTTCTCTACAAATACCTGGCCGAAACCGTCGACCTGCAGGAGCTTCGGCCGCTTATTCGGCAGCGACTGAAAGCGCGTGCGCGCTGGCGAGGTCATCGACCACCTTCGTCAGATGCCGGTTCGTCGACACCCACACCCACGTCGACAGATTTCCCGTCGTGACGGTGCCTGCCGCGCAGTCCGCGATATAGGCGTCGCCGGCCGAGAACGCGCGGCCACTGAAATAAGGCAGGGCAACCAGCGTCGCGCACATCTGCTGGTACTGGCCGAAGCCGTGGGTCCGTACCGGCGTCCCGCGGGCGACATGCCAGTGGTCGGTGATGGTGTAGCGCAGCTTCGCGAACGGCTTAATCATCCGCATGTCGAGCTCGACCAGGTCAGGGTGGGCGACGGCGTAGTCCCCGAAGGTCGGTATCCGCGTCTCGTGACCGATGGTTGCGATGAACGCGCGATAAGCCTGCCATTCATGGCGCGGCAGCAACTGGTACGGCGCGGCGATGTTCGCCACCGAGTTCGGGTAGGACGTGCCGGCGATGGTGACGGTGCGCCATTGGTTGAGCATGGGGACCCGGGCCATCAGCGTCTGCATGATCGTCACCATGATCGCGATCGGCACATAGGTCGGCGTGCCGAGATCGATCACCAGGTCGCATTCGCCATAGCCGTCCGCCATGGGGCGCAGCAGGTTCTCGATGTCGGCCTGGAGATTGTGCCGGTCGAAGTCGGGAAGGGACAGGCGCAGGCAGACGCCGCGCCGGTCCTGCCGGGAAACGGTGGCCACGGCCGCCAGGAATGCGGCGTCGTTTGCGAAACTGACGACCGGGATGGCCGCGCAGCCTTCGGCGCGGGCAGTCTCGAACAGAACCTCGACGCAGTGGCGTCCCCCAGCGCATCGGGTCGCCGCGGGCAGGTGCTTCAAGTCAACAAAGCAGGGCCGGGCCTGCCACTTGGATTTCAGGCGCTTGCCGAAGTCGCCCAGGTGGTCGTCTGCGCTCTCCTTGTTCCGCTGCGTCTCGAAGTCGAACCCGACCGGGGGGATTTCGAGGAGGGGGGTGATGCGGTCCTTGACCGGCCCCGCCAGGCGGCTGAGCGCCTGGTACTCTCCCATTTTCCATTTCAAAATTGGCACGTAATGGCGATGATTGAACACAAAGGCCTCCAGAATTGATTACAAAATGGCGTCACCACAATCAGGCTGGCATTTATGTAGACAATTTTGATGGAACTGTCAATCGGCTCCCCATTTTGTTGCGAAATTTTGACTGCGGTCCCAAAAAGCTCGCCATGAAGGGCCGGCCCACGATGGACGGTGCATCGCGGAATAGCTCGCATTTTCAACGGGCTAAATTGGGAAAAGAGGCCCGGAGCGGATGCTCGATCGGGCCTCTCTAAAAACTTGCGAGAGTATGCAAATGAGGACCCAAGCGGGCGTACGTCTAACCTCTAGCCTTTCGAGACATCCTGTCCCTGTAACGGCCGCTGGTTTCTCGATTGGGTCAAGCTGCGAACGGCTCCGTGCTCGAATAGCGGTCGATTATGAGCCAGCCAAGCTGGCCCCAGCGTCGACTTGGGGTAACGTCTCGCCATGAATTACAGCGAATACATTGTCTACATCGACGAAAGCGGCGATCACGGCCTCACCAACATCAACCCGGATCACCCGGTTTTCGCGCTCGCCTTTTGCGTGGTCGAAAAGGCCAAATACATCGAAAAGATCGTGCCGGCTTTCCAGCGGTTCAAATTCGACTTCTGGGGCCATGACAGCATAGTGCTGCACGGTCATGAAATCCGCAAGGCGACCGGCGATTTCAACATCCTGCTAAATCCTAACACGCGGGCATCGTTCATCGACCGGGTAACCCAGCTGATCGGCGACGCTGAATTCACACTCATTGCCGCGGTCATCGACAAGGCTAAGCACGTCAAGAAATACAGCGACCCGGCGGACCCCTACAGCATTGCCCTGGGCTTCTGCATGGAGCGCCTGCAGCGTTTCCTGATCGACAAGGGCCAGGCGAACGTCCAGACCCATTTGCAGGTCGAATGCCGTGGCAAGACCGAGGATGCGAAGCTGGAGCTGGAGTTTCGCAGGATCTGCGACGGTCAAAACGCCGTCGGCAAGATGCAGAACCTCGAAATCCGCTTCATGGACAAGAAGCACAACTCGACCGGCCTACAGTTGGCTGACCTTGTCGCACACCCCATTGGGCGCCACGTCATCAAGCCAGATCAGCCCAACCGGGCCTATGATGCCCTGAAGTCCAAATTTCGGGCGAGCCCTAACGGCAAGATCGAGGGCTACGGCTTGAAGATTTTCCCCTAGCCCAAAAAGCGAAGGGCCCCGGTGTTCACCGAGGCCCAGCGCCGATCGAGCATTCCCAATCCATTTGATCCCTAAATAGGACGTTTTGTCCTAAAAGTCAAGGTGTCCCCGAGACCCTTGCGTCTCCCCCGGGAGACCCCAAAATCTAGGCGGGGCGACTTTAAACACTTCCCCCCGGAAGACCGGCCCGCCCTCCAAAAAAGGATACGCATAATCACACGTCATTCCCATACGCCCATTGCAGCATTCCAATACGCATAGGGGGAGGGCTCCAGGGTCTCCCCGGCGAAGTTGCGCAACGGCGAAACACGCTCATATTGGCGGCAACACGTTGTTTCGGGAAAACACTATGTCGAACACAGTGCGGATTCCGACGAAGTCGCCCGGGTGTACCGATATGAAGTCGCCCGGGGATTCCGAGACGATGTCGCCCACCTCTCCGATTTGATCTCGCCCGGGG
>JAGVII010000030.1 GCA_020056155.1 Afipia sp. | reverse complement strand
TCTTCCGATCTCCACCATACAAAGAAGGTGCCGCTCTGGCGAGGCCCGGGTTAAACGAAAGTATCCGGGCTCAGCCTGAATTTTGCTCTTTTTCCAGCCGCTTGAGCCACTCCTTGGCCTGCGCGCGGACATTCGCCGGGGCGGTGCCGCCATAGCTGGTGCGGCTTTCCACTGAAGCCTGCACGGACAGCACATCCAGCACCGAGGCGGTAATCTTCGGCTCCACCGCCTGCATCTCGCCCAGCGGCACCTTGTGCAGGGAGATGCCCTGCTCCGCGGCCTTCGCGACGATTCGCCCGGTGACGTGATGCGCGTCGCGGAACGGCATTTTCAGCGTCCGCACCAGCCAGTCGGCGAGGTCGGTCGCGGTGGCGTAGCCCTCGCCTGCCGCCACCTTCATGCGCGCTTCTTCCGGCACCAGATCGAGCGTCATGCCGGTCATGGCGCGGATCGCAAGCGAAAGCGCCTTGAAGGCTTCCATCGCGCCTTCCTTGTCTTCCTGCATGTCCTTTTGATAGGCGAGCGGAAGCCCCTTCATCACGATCAGCAATGCCGTCAGCGAACCGATCACGCGGCCGGTCTTGGCGCGTACCAGTTCGGCCGCATCCGGATTTCTCTTCTGCGGCATGATCGACGAGCCGGTCGTGAACTTGTCCGACAGCGACACCAGTCCCACCAGCGGCGAGGTCCAGATCACGATCTCCTCGGCGAAGCGCGACAGATGCACCGCCGCGATCGCCGACGCCGACAGCGTCTCGAGCACAAAATCGCGGTCTGATACCGCGTCGAGCGAATTCGCCATCGGCCGGTCGAAGCCGAGCGCGCTCGCGGTGGCGTGGCGATCGATCGGGAATGATGTGCCGGCCAGCGCCGCGGCGCCCAGCGGACTTTCGTTCAGCCGCTTGCGCGCATCCGCGAACCGGCCGCGGTCGCGCGCGGCCATTTCCGTATAAGCCAGCAAATGGTGACCGAATGTCACAGGCTGCGCGGTCTGCAGATGCGTGAAGCCCGGCATCACCGTGTCGGCGTGTTCAATGGCCCGATCCACCAGCGCGCGCTGGAACGCGGCCAGCGCGCGGTCGATGTCGTCGATGACGTCGCGGACATACAACCGGAAGTCAGTCGCGACCTGATCGTTACGCGAACGCGCGGTGTGCAGACGGCCCGCGGCCGGGCCGATCAACTCGCCGAGACGGCTCTCCACATTCATGTGAATGTCTTCGAGCGCACGTTTGAACGAGAACGAACCCTTGCCGATTTCTGACAAAATCGTGTCTAGACCGCTGGTGATGTTTTTTGCATCGTTGGCGGTGATAATGCCCTGAGCCGCGAGCATTGCGGCGTGAGCCTTGGACGCGGCGATATCCTGGGCATAAAGGTGCTGATCGACGTCGATCGAGACGTTGATTTCCTCCATGATCGCGTCGGGACTTTCACCGAAGCGGCCGCCCCACATCTTGTTGCTCATATCCTGGTACTCACGCGTTCCTGCTCAGATCCAACCGCCAACCGACACTTTTCCGTCAAATCGCCACAACCGGTATCCAAACGACGACGTGACGGCCTCAACCGAGACGAGACCATGCCCGAGACCAATCCACCGACATCCGGTTTGCCGCGAAAGAATGCTTTTCGCATTCGAATAGCCGCCGTTTCCGCCATTATAGCGGCCGCGGCAGCATTGGGTGGGGTATACGGGATCGGCGGGCTCATGCGCAATGCGCAGGCGCAGGCCCAATGCGCGCCGGCGGTCGATCTGGCCAAGAAAATCTCCCCCTTGGCCAAGGGTGAGGTCGCTGCATTAACCATGGCGACCGCTCCGCTTCAATTGCCCGACCTCGCGTTCGAGGATTCCGAGGGCAAGACCAGAAAACTGTCGGAATGGAAGGGCCGCACCGTCCTCGTCAATCTCTGGGCGACATGGTGCGTGCCATGCCGCAAGGAAATGCCGGCGCTCGACAAGTTGCAGGAAACGCTTGGGGGCAAGGATTTTGAAGTGGTCGCGATCAATATCGACACCCGTGATCCCGAAAAGCCGAAGAATTTTCTGAAAGAGGCCGCGCTGACCAAGCTCGCCTATTTCCATGACCGGAAGGCGAAGGTGTTTCAGGATCTGAAGAGCGCCGGACGCGCGCTGGGCATGCCGACTTCCGTGCTGGTTGACGGCGCGGGATGCGAAATCGCAACTCTCGCAGGCCCCGCCGAATGGGCCAGCGACGATGCGATGAAGCTCATCAAGGCCGCTACCGCGAAATAAAGCCGCAGCTCCATTAGACGTCGCCTCTTGACGGCCCCGCGCGCGCGCCTATACTTAACCACATGGTTTACTATTCGACCGACCGCCTGAACCGCGTGTTTGCCGCTGTCGCCGATCCGACACGGCGGGCGTTGCTGGCTGAACTAGAGGGGCGCGAAAGCGTCACCATCAGCGAACTGGCGAAACCGTTCGCGATGTCCCTGCCCGCCGTCATGAAGCATCTCGATGTGCTGTCGGACGCGGGGCTGAT
>JAGVII010000463.1 GCA_020056155.1 Afipia sp. | reverse complement strand
GCCGGTCGCGCTTTACGGCAGCGACGATCATTTCGTTTCGGAATCGATCCTCACCGCGACCTCAGCCGACGGCAAGCCGGTGACCATGGAACTGGTCGACGTCATCACCTTGCGCGACGGCAAGGTGGTGCACAAGTCGAGCTACTTTGTTCAGAGCCGCCCGCCGAAGTAAAAGTATCGGTTTCGTCATTGCGAGGAGCACTCGCGACGAAGCAATCCAGTTCTTGCTTCGCGGAGCCTGTCATCGGGCGGCGCTCTGCGCCGACCCGTTGGCTCGCAATGACGGCGTGGCTGGGCTGTCTGGTCTACTTGCCCGCACCCCTCCCGATCCGCCCGAGATGGGTGAACGTGAACCCGGCGTCGTATTTCAGGCCGTAGCCGAGCGCGCGATCGATGCCGATATGCGCGCACCAGATCAGGGACAGGTGCATCGCCAGCGCCGAGGGCATCACCATGGCGAAGATGCCGAGCAGCATCGGCAGGATGGCGGCGTGGGCGACATTGTAGCTTGCGGCGCCCGCGCGCGGGCCGGCCAGATAGCCCAGGAAGCTGATGTCCGGCGCCAGCAGCAGGATGGCGAACACCCACCAGGAGCCCTCGAAGTAGCTGTAGAACACCATGCAGGCGGCAGCGAGCGCCGCGCCCTCCAGCCGCAGCAGGGTGCGAACCCCGCCGGTGACGGCGCCCGTAGCCGGTGTCGTGATGGTGTCGGTCATGGCTGCGAATCCCCTGTTATCGGCGCTTTTACCACGCGGCGCGGGCCGTCAGGACCGGTCATTTTCGGGGGGATCGGGCCATTTTCCCCCGCCCAGATCGCGTGCTAGAACGCTGCCCACATATTCTTGAGAGGGCGGCGCCCGCCGCCGAAGTTGGGGCAGATTCCATGAAGCATATCCTCGAAGCACTCGATGAACGCCGCGCGGGCGCAAAGAAGGGCGGTGGCGACAAGCGCATCGAGGCGCAGCACGCGCGCGGCAAGCTGACCGCCCGCGAGCGTATCGAGTTGCTGCTGGACAAAGGCTCGTTCGAGGAGTTCGACATGTTCGTCGAGCATCGCTCGGTCGAATTCGGCATGGAGAAGAACAAAATCCCCGGCGACGGCGTGGTCACCGGCTGGGGCACGGTCAACGGCCGCACCACCTTCGTGTTCGCGAAGGATTTCACCGTGTTCGGCGGCTCGCTGTCGGAGACGCACGCGCTGAAGATCACCAAGCTGCAGGACATGGCGCTGAAGGCGCGGGCGCCGATCATCGGGCTTTACGACGCGGGCGGCGCGCGCATCCAGGAAGGCGTCGCGGCGCTTGCGGGCTATTCCTATGTGTTCCGCCGCAACGTGATCGCCTCGGGCGTCATTCCGCAGATCAGCGTCATCATGGGGCCATGCGCGGGCGGCGACGTCTATTCGCCGGCGATGACCGACTTCATCTTCATGGTGAAGAACACCAGCTACATGTTCGTCACCGGCCCCGACGTGGTGAAGACCGTGACCAACGAAGTGGTGACGGCGGAAGAACTCGGCGGCGCTTCGGTGCATGCGACGAAATCCTCCATCGCCGACGGCGCGTTCAAGGACGACGTCGAGACGCTGTTGCAGATGCGGCGGCTGCTCGACTTCCTGCCGAGCAACAACACCGAGGGCGTGCCGGAATGGCCGAGCTTCGACGATATCGAGCGCGTGGACGAATCGCTCGACACGCTGGTGCCGGAAAATCCGAACCAGCCCTACGATATCAAGGAACTGATCCTGAAAGTGGTGGACGAGGGGGACTTCTTCGAACTCGCGGACACGTTCGCCAAGAACATCGTCACAGGCTTCGGCCGCATCGCGGGCAAGACGGTGGGCTTCGTCGCCAACCAGCCGATGGTGCTGGCGGGGGTGCTCGACTCCGATGCCTCGCGCAAGGCCGCGCGCTTTGTCCGGTTTTGTGATGCGTTCAACATTCCGATCGTCACCTTCGTGGACGTGCCGGGCTTTCTGCCGGGAACCGCGCAGGAATATGGCGGGCTGATCAAGCACGGCGCGAAACTGCTATTCGCCTACAGCCAGTGCACCGTCCCGCTGGTGACGATCATCACGCGCAAGGCCTACGGCGGCGCGTTCGACGT
>JAGVII010000084.1 GCA_020056155.1 Afipia sp. | reverse complement strand
GTCGGAGCCGATCTGGGTGTTTCCATCCCGGCTGCAGGGCTGTTGATCTCGGGCTACGCGCTTGGCGTCGTGGTCGGCGCACCGGTCATGACCATCGCGACCGCGCGCTGGCCGCGCAAAACCGTCCTGCTCGCCCTGATGGCCGTCTTTACCATCGGCAACGCCGCATGCGCCCTCGCGCCCGACTACTGGACGCTGATGGCGGCGCGCGTGCTGACGGCGTTCGCGCACGGCACATTCTTTGGCGTCGGTTCGGTGGTCGCGACAACGCTGGTCGCGCCCAACAAGAAAGCTTCTGCGATTGCCGTGATGTTCACGGGATTGACCGTTGCGAACATTCTCGGCGTGCCGTTCGGAACGTGGCTGGGTCAGGGCTACGGCTGGCGTTCGACGTTCTGGGCGGTGACGGCGGTGGGCGTTGTCGCCTTCGCGATCATTGCTGCATTCGTGCCGAAGGATAAGGCTGCGCCGGAACCATCGACGCTGCGAGAGGATATTGCCGTGCTGGGCCGGCGCTCGGTGCTGGTCGGCTTGCTGACCACGGTGCTGAGCTGGGTCGGCGTATTCGCGCTCTTCACCTATATCGCCCCGATGCTGACCAGGCTTGCGGGTTTCCCGGACGCCGCCGTCTCGCCGATTCTTCTGGTGTTCGGCGCAGGGCTTGTCGGCGGCAATCTGCTCGGCGGAAAACTGGCGGACAAATGGCTGATCCCGTCGTTGTTCGGCACGCTGCTTTTCCTCTCCGTCGTCCTCGTGCTGATGACCTTCGCGACCCACAATCAGGTCGCCATCGTCGTGTTCGTCGGCCTGCTGGGTGCTGCGGGATTTGCCACCGTGCCGCCGTTGCAGATGTGGGTGCTGGAGAAAGCGTCCGGCGCGGGGCAGTCGCTTGCGTCCAGTTTCAACATCGCGGCCTTCAATCTCGGCAACGCCATCGGCGCATGGCTTGGCGGCGCGGTGATCGATCACGGTCCGGGGCTGGGTGCGATTCCCTGGATTGCGGGATTGGTGCCGCTGGCGGCGCTGTTGCTGGCGGTGTTCAACCAGTGGCTGGATACGCGGCAGGCCAGACAGGTTCCGGCGGCGGCTTGCCCCGAAGCCGCCGAGTAAACGGCGGGATTGGGCTCCTGAGGGCCTGATTTGAAAAGAATCGTGCTATTTTTCTGAACTGGCCGGGCTTGTCCCGGCCAGCTTCGTCTGTTTGAAGGACGTCATGGATGCCCGGTCCGGGCCGCGCATCCCCAATGACCGGAAGAATTTTTATGAGACTGCCGCGCGAGATCGGACCCATTCACTTCGTCGGTATCGGCGGCATCGGCATGAGCGGCATCGCCGAGGTGCTATGCAATCTCGGCTACACCGTGCAGGGCTCGGATGCCTCGGAAAACGCCAACGTTGTCCGGCTGCGCGACAAGGGCATCAAGATCAGCATCGGCCACAAGGCCGAGAACGTGAACGGCGCGGACGTGATGGTGGTCTCGACTGCGATCAAGCGTGACAATCCCGAACTGATCGCTGCGCGCGGCCTGCGCATTCCGGTGGTGCGCCGCGCGGAAATGCTGGCCGAACTGATGCGGCTTAAAAGCTGCATAGCCATCGCCGGCACCCACGGCAAGACCACGACGACCTCGATGGTCGCGACCTTGCTGGATGCGGGCAATATGGACCCCACCGTCATCAACGGCGGCATCATCAATGCCTACGGCACCAATGCGCGGTTAGGCGCGGGCGACTGGATGGTGGTGGAAGCCGACGAGAGCGACGGCACGTTCCTCAAGCTGCCGGTGGATGTTGGCATCGTCACCAATGTCGATCCCGAACATCTCGATCACTTCAAGACGTTTGATGCCGTGCAGGATGCGTTCAGGGATTTCGTCGAGGGCGTGCCGTTCTACGGCTTCGCGGTCATGTGCATCGATCATCCGGTGGTGCAGGCGCTGGTCGGCAAGATCGAGGATCGCCGCATCATTACGTACGGCGAGAATCCGCAGGCCGACGCGCGGCTGGTCGATCTTGTGCCGTACAGCGGCGGCTCGAAGTTCAAGGTTGCGTTCCGCCACCGCAAAACCGACGTCGCCTACGAGATTTCCGATCTGGTGCTGCCGATGCCGGGGCGTCACAACGCGCTCAATGCGACAGCGGCTATCGCTGTGGCGCACGAGATCGGTATTTCGGATGAGGCGATCCGCAAGGCGCTCGCCGGATTCGGCGGCGTGAAGCGGCGCTTCACCAAAACGGGCGAGTGGAACGGTGTCACTATCATTGATGACTACGGCCATCATCCGGTAGAGATCGCCGCCGTGCTCAAGGCTGCGCGCGATTCGACCAAGGGCAAGGTCGTCGCGGTGGTGCAGCCGCATCGCTATACGCGGCTGCAGTCGCTGTTCGAGGAATTTTGCACCTGCTTCAACGATGCCGATACCGTGGTTGTCGCCGACATCTATGCGGCCGGCGAAGATCCGATTCCGGGCATCGATCGCGATTCATTCGTGCTCGGCCTGCGCGCTCATGGACACCGCGAGGTGATTCCGCTCGAAAGCCCTGAGACGCTTGCGCCGCTGGTGCGCGATATCGCCAAGCCGGACGATTTCGTTGTTCTCCTCGGCGCCGGCAACATCACGCAATGGGCCTACGCGCTGCCGGGCGAATTGAACGCGCTGAAATAACGCGAGGTTCCAGTGATGGTTCTCAGCGACGAGACCTGGCGGCGTCATGCCAATCCGTGGAGTGTGTGGACGCGCTATGCGGCGTTTCCGGTGCTGGTCGCGGCGAT
>JAGVII010000255.1 GCA_020056155.1 Afipia sp. | reverse complement strand
GCGCCTGCCTTGCGCTGCACAATCCTGTGTCTTGCGAATATCCGCCATCGATGCGGACAAAAAAGCCGAGCATCACCGCATTTTCGACAGCTCGATTGCTGTCGTTTTCGGGCTGTTCGGGCTCCCCCATCGCTGAACTGCCTAGTCTGCAGGCGGATAGAGGTGGACATCGCCGCAGTAATCCGCAACGCGATACCGACCGTCCGCGTCTTCACGTGTCCGCGACAGATATTGCGGCCCGATCGGCGCCTTGCCGTGGCCGCCAGGAATATCGAGCACGTAGTCCGGCTGGCACAGTCCCGATACCCGCCCGCGCAGACGCAGCATCAGCCTTTGTCCTTCCTCCAGCGTCGTGCGCAAATGCGCCGTCCCCGGCGCAAGGTCGCCGTGATGCAAATAGTACGGCTTGATGCGGCACTCCACGAAGCCGCGCATCAGCGCCTCCAGAGTCTCGGCATCGTCGTTGACGCCGCGCAGCAGCACCGACTGGCTGACCATCGGAATCCCCACGTCGATGATCCGCGCACAGGCGGCGCGCGCCTCGGCCGTCAATTCGCGCGGATGGTTGGCGTGGACCGCGACCCACGTTGTCGCGCCGTTCACGCGCAACGCAGCGGCCACCTCATCCGTCACGCGGCCTGGATCGGCAACCGGCACGCGGGTATGAATGCGAATGATCCTGACATGATCGATCGCGGCGAGATCTTTCATGATCTCTTTCAACCTGCGTGCCGACAGCATCAGCGGATCGCCGCCGGTCAGGATCACCTCCCAGATTTCCGGATGTGTGCGGACGTAATCCAGAGCACCGGCATAGGCCTCATCCGAAAGCGCGGTCTCCTTGCCTGGTCCGACCATTTCGCGGCGGAAACAGAACCGGCAATACACCGCGCAAACATGCACGAGCTTGAACAGCACGCGATCCGGGTAGCGGTGCACGATGCCGCTGACCGGCGAATGCGCGTGATCGCCGATGGGATCTGCGTTTTCATGAGGCTGTGTGACCAGCTCTTCGGCGGTGGGAATGTATTGGCGCGCAATCGGGTCATGCGGATCGGACGTATCGATCAACGCGGCAACATCGGCCGTCACAGCCACCGCATAGCGCGCGGCGACTTTTTCGAGCACGGGTAGCTGCTCAGGAGACACGAGGCCATGCGCGATCAGGTCGGCTGCCGTTCGCAATGTTGCGGCGCTGCGGGTCATGCATCACCTTCCTGCGGCGTCCAGACCACCTGATCGATGCGCGTTGCGCCGCTGGCGAGCATCACAAGACGATCGAACCCCAGCGCCACGCCGCAGGCCTCCGGCATCCGCGTCATCGCCGCGAGAAAATCCTCATCGAGCGGATAGCGTTCGCCGTAACGCCGCTCCTTCTCGTCCATCGCCTGCGTAAATCGCAGCCGTTGCTCCTGCGCATCGATCAATTCGCCGAAGCCATTCGCGAGTTCGACTCCGCAGGCATAGACCTCAAACCGCTCCGCGACGCGCGGATCGGATGGCTTGGCGCGTGCCAGCGCCGATTCCGGCGCCGGATACTCGTAGAGAATCGTCAAGCGGCCGTGCCCGAGATTTGGTTCGATGTGCTCGACAAGAACCTTGCTGAAGATGTCCGACCATGTGTCGTCATCGCTGACGCGGACACAGTTGGCCGCCGCTGTGGCAAGCGCCTCACGATCGGCTTTCCCATCGGGAATCGTCGCCAGCAGATCGATGGCCGCGAAACGCGTGAACGCATCCGCGACGGTCAGCAGATCAGGTTCCGCAAACGGATCGGCGACCTTTCCCCTGAACGAGAACGTTCCAATCCCGGTGGTTTGAGCGGCGTGCGCGATAGCGACCACCGTGTCGGCCATCACAGCTTCATAGCTTTCGTTGGCGCGATACCATTCCAGCATCGTGAACTCCGGCAGATGCAGCGGCCCGCGCTCGCGATCCCGAAACACGCGGGCGAACTCCACGATCTGTTTCTCGCCCGCCGCCAGCAGCTTCTTGCAGGCGAATTCGGGCGACGTCCGGAGGTAGTATCTCGACGTCTCGCCGGAGGCTGAGGTCAGGTCGGCGGCCGGGGCATGCAGATGGGTCTCGTTCCCGGGTGATTTCTGCAGGATTCCGGTCTCGACCTCGACGAAACCCTCGTCTTCGAACCAGTCGCGCAAAGCACGGGAAATCGCGCTCCGCGCCTGCAGAAACGGCTTGCGGTCCAGATGGCGGCCGGGCATCCACCAGGGTGACGGTTCCTGTTCCGCATTCATGCACGAAATGCCTGATTCGGCCGCAAAATGCTGGCTTTGGCGTTCCAAATCGTTATGTTGCGGCCCGAAACCGCCTTGCCGGACCTCGAAGCACCGATCCGGCACCGCAACCGGCCCTGAACATTAGGAAACCTATCTGTGAAAGTCATCGCCAGTTCGATCCGCAAGGGCAACATCATTGAGCAGGACGGCAAGCTATATGTCGTTC
>JAGVII010000675.1 GCA_020056155.1 Afipia sp. | reverse complement strand
GCCCCCGCGGCGGGAACGGCCGAACTGATCGTCGACATCACCACCACCGGCGCGACGCTCGCGGCCAACGGGCTGAAGGTGCTCGACGACGGCGTGATGCTGCGCAGCCATGCCAATCTCGTGGCCTCGCGCGACGCCGACTGGTCGGACAGCGCACGGGAGACGGCGCGGATCATCCTCGATCACATCGCGGCCAGCGCCCGCGCCCGCAAGTACAAGGAAGTCCGCACCCGGTTCGCAGCCTGCGATGCCGCGCTGCTGGCCGAAGCCCACAACCGGTTTGGCGTGGTGTCACCGTTCGGCGGACCGACATCATCGGGCATGGTGACGCTGCACTGCCCCCCGGCGCAGCTCTACGCGCTGGGAAGCTTTCTGCGCGATCGCGGCGCGGAGACGGTATCGGTCGCATCGCTGGACTATGTATTCGATCGCGACAACCCGCTTTTCGCCAAACTCCAGACATTCCTGGGGCAGTAGGATTCAAGGCTTGCGGCGATGCAACCGGCCATCGCAGACACCCCGCAACCTTGGCGACGGCGCGTCGATGACCATATGATGAGCAGGACCATGACTCTGAACAGTGAGAACTGGTTTTCGGACAGAGCTATGCTCCAACAAAACGCGCTATTGGAAACCGATCGATGACGCCGAGTGCCGATATTTCGAACCTGTCAGGCGGCAGCCGCGCTCCGGCTGCACAAGGCCTTTCGAGTCAGGGCGCGCCGAGTCAGGGTCTGTCGATCGTCGTGCCGGTCTACAACGAGGCGGCTGGCCTCGCGCGGCTGCACGAACGCCTGTGCGCGCTCGCCGGCACACTCAAGCAAGCATATGGCCTCGCCTGTGAAGTGGTTTATGTCGATGACGGTTCGACCGACACGACACTGAGCATCGCGCACGGCCTGCCGCCGGCGGCGCTCGATGTGCAGGTGGTGTCGCTGTCGCGTAACTTCGGCAAAGAAGCGGCGTTGATGGCCGGGCTCGATCATGCCCGCCGCGGCGCGGTGCTGTTCATGGACGGCGACGGCCAGCACGCACCCGAACTGGTGGAGCGGTTGGTCAAGCACTGGATCGTCGACGGATACGACGTCGTCTATACTGCGAAGGCGCACCGCGACAACGAGTCGGCGCTGCGGCGGCTCGGGGTGCGTACCTTTTACACGCTGATCAACTGGGGCGCGCGGCAGAAGATTCCCGAGGACGCCGGCGATTTCCGCCTGCTGTCGCCACGCGCGGCGGCCGCCTTGCGGCAATTGCCGGAGCGCAACCGTTTCTTCAAGGGGCTGGCGACCTGGATCGGCTTCAAGCAAATCCGCGTCGACTACGAACCGGAAGCGCGCGCCCACGGCGTCACCACGTTCAGCCCAGGTCGTTTGCTCGGCCTCTCCATCGAAGGCCTGACCTCGTTCTCGGTGGCGCCGCTGCGCGTAGCGAGTCTGCTCGGGTTGTTGCTCGCTTTCGTCGCCTTCCTGTTCGGCCTGTCGATCCTGTGGGAAACCGTCGTGAGCGGCAAGTCTGTACCGGGTTATCCCTCGCTGGTGGTCGGCCTGATGACCATCGGCGGCGTGCAACTCATCATGATCGGCGTGGTCGGCGAGTACATCGGCAAGATCCTGTCCGAGATCAAAGCGCGCCCGATCTACTTTGTCGCCGAGCACAGCGTGAAGAATGCCGACGCATCGGCCATCGCCGACAAGACACCGCAGACCGCGGCCGAATGAGCGTGGAGACGCCGCCACGCCGCATCTGGTTGTGCGCCGACGACTACGGCATGAGCCCCGGCGTCAACCGCGCGATCCGCGACCTGATCGGCATGAAGCGGATCAACGCGACCTCGGTAATGGTGGTCGGCGCCGCTGTCGATCGCACGGAGATCGATGGGTTGACGCAGGCCGTTGCCGCCAATCCGGATTGCGCCATCGGTCTGCACGCGACGCTGACCGCGCCGTTTCATCCGCTGACCATGCATTTCAAGCCGCTCGATGGCGGCCAGTTTCTGCCGCTCGGAAGACTGTTGCGCGCGAGCCTGTTGCGCCGGATCGATCCGGAGATCATTCAGGCTGAACTGCTGGCGCAAATTTCCACGTTCAGGCAGATGTTCGGGCGCGCGCCCGATTACGTCGACGGCCACCAGCACGTGCAGCTGTTTCCGCAGATCCGCGACGCGTTTCTCGCCGCGGTGAAAGACGCGGCTCCCGGCGCATGGGTGCGCCAGTGCGGCCGCAGCCTGCCGCTCGCACAACGCCTCGACGGTCCGAAGGCGCTACTGCTCGATATGCTGAGCGAGACGTTCCGCAAGAAGAGCGCGCGCCTCGGCATTGCATTCAATCCGGGCTTCGCGGGCGCTTATGACATGGTGCGCGGCGGAGATTTCACCGATGCGATGCTGGGCTTTCTCAACGGTCTCCCGGACGGCGGCCTTGTGATGTGCCATCCCGGATTCGTCGATGAGACGCTTGTCAGTCTGGACAACGTGACCCATCAGCGCGAGCGCGAACTCGCATTTCTGAGCGGCGATAATTTCCCGCGTTTACTTGCAGCAAACAACGTCACGCTGGAAATGCCAACACGTCGATAGCGCCCCGTCATTGCGAGGAGCGAAAGCGACGAAGCAATCCATATTCACTTTTCATAAGAATGGATTGCTTCGCTTCGCTCGCAATGACGGTCTGCCCATAAGTCTTTTTGTCGCACCGCGATGACCGGCTTTCCTAAATTTAATTCACGCCGGGACTTAACCCGACACAATGCGGCCTTACATCATGACGCGCATTCGCATGCCGGATGCTTCAGGAGGATGTTATGACGCCACAGGAACGCCAACTCGTCGACGATCTGTTCGACCGCCTTGCGAGGCTGGAGACATCGCCACGCGAGCCGGGTGCGGATGCCGCGATCGCGGACGGTTTGCGCCGCGCGCCCAATGCCGTCTACGCGCTCGTGCAGACCGTGCTGGTGCAGGACGAGGCGCTGAGGCGCGCCGATGCCCGCATTCAGGAGCTTGAAGGCGGCGCGGAGCAGCAGCCCTCCGGGGGGTTCCTCGATTCGATGCGCGATGCGATTCTCGGCCCCGGCCAGGGGCGCGGCTCGGTGCCGAGCGTGCGTCCCGGTGACGGCGCGCAGCGCGGTCCGGTCTGGAACAGCGGTCAAGTACTGGGACAAGCCGACTCGCGCATGGGCGGCAATCCACGCATGAACGCTGATCCACGTATCGACGATCCAAGGTCTGGAAATCCGGGCGGCGGACTGTTCGGCGGCGGCAACGCCGGTGGTGGCGGCGGTTCGTTCCTCGGAACCGCGGCGGCAACGGCAGCCGGTGTGATCGGCGGATCGATGCTGATGAACAGCATCCGCGGCATGATGGGCGGCGGCAGCGGCCAGCAGCAAAGCCTCGGCAACACCGCGGAGGCTGGCGGCAGCAAGATGCCGTGGGACAACAACAGCCAGTCCTCGGGCAATCTTGCGCGCGATGCCGGCGTCAACGACGTCGGCAAGAGCGGCAGCGGCGACAGCCAGCGCCACAGTTCCTACGACCAGGCGCAGGCCGACACCGATCAGGGCCACGATGACGATAATGACTACGATGACGACGACTTCGATGACGGCGACAGCGATTTCGCCTGATTGATGCCGCAACGGACAAAACGAAAACGGCCGCTGGATTCAGCGGCCGTTTTTGTTTGAATACAAGATCGTTCAGATGACGATGACCCGCGTGCCGACATTCACCCGGCCATAGAGATCAATCACGTCCTCGTTGCGCATCCGGATGCAGCCCGACGAGACCGCTGTGCCGATCGTCCACGGCTCATTGGAGCCGTGAATGCGATACAGCGATGAACCGAGATACATCGCGCGCGCGCCGAGCGGATTTTCCGGTCCGCCCTCCATGTGACGCGGCAGATCGGGACGGCGCTTGAGCATTTCCGGCGGCGGCGTCCACGCCGGCCATTCCTTCTTGGCGGAAATCGTCTTCACGCCCGACCACTCGAAGCCCGGCTTCCCGACGCCGATGCCGTAGCGCAGCGCCTTGCCGCCGCCCTGCACCAGGTAGAGAAACCGGTTCGGCGTATCGATCACCAGCGTGCCCGGCGCGTGCCGGCCGCTGTAGTCCACGACCTGTTTCTCGAACTTCGGGTCCATCCCCGGACGGCCAGGCTCGATCCCGATATCGCCCTGACGCATATCCTGCCGGTATTGCGGATCCATCGGCGGCAATCCCCCGCGCGACGACGGCATCTGTTCGTAACGCGGCGCCTGATAATTCGGGTCGCCGGACTGACCGCCGCTGAAAAGGAATTCGAGCAACCCGCCACCCATATTGGATCGCTCCTGATAGGCGACACGGATCGGCATCGGCGGCGTCGAGGGAGGTTGCGCGTAGATCACGCGGGGTTCGCCCGGCATGCCGTCGTCAAATGCGAAAACCTGAATTGAACTGGCGCCAAAACACACTGCGCCCGCCATGAGCGCGAGGGACATTTTTTTTAACATCGACGTACTCTGCACTGTTTCGTCGTTGACGCGCGGACAGCGCGCCTGAACACGCTCAACTTAGATTTAAAATCGCATCGGTTTGGTAAACGAAACCGGGTTTTGGATTCACCACGTCGGCAGGTGCGGCGTGTTCCTCGCGGTAGCGTTTATTTTCGATGAAGGCGCAGGCTGCATGGTTAACCGTTTGTATGCAGCACCTTCCGCAAAGGGACACCCGCAATTCCGTTTGAAACCTCGCGTTAAAAGTCAGCAGGTACAAACACTTCATCAGGGAGTGGGGAAAACCATGGCCGTACAGCGTAAGCGATTTCGTATTGAAAGAATTCAGTCTGGCGATATGCCGGTGCTCGACCGCATCGAGGGCGACGCCGCGCCGCATCACAATCAGATCATGAGCGAGTTGCGCGCCATTCGCGCGCAGATGGCGTCTCACCACAACGGTCCGATCGCAGAGCAGGACACGAATCTTTCTGCGCTGGAGATCACGGAGGCTCAACAGCTTCTTGGAAGCTATCGCGCGCAAATCGAGCAGTGCGAAAAGCTGAAGGTCGAACTCGATCTGATTCACGATGCCATCAACCGCACCAAGCAGGAAATCGCGGTGCTGCACGGCAAGAGTTTCAGCGGCGACGAGATGTCGAAAGTCACCGGCGAACTGGGCGCGGTTGTCGGCGGGACCGAGGAAGCCACCCAGCAGATCCTCGAAGCAGCGGAGGCGATCGATCAGGCCGCCAGCGCACTCGGCAAGGCGATGCCACCCGATCAGCAGGCTCAGCTCAGTGAAGATATCCAGGAGCGCGTCGTCAGTATTTTCGAGGCCTGCAATTTCCAGGACCTCACCGGCCAGCGCATCAACAAGGTGATGACGACGATGAAGTTCATCGAGCATCACATCAACGTCATGATGGAAATCTGGGGCGGCGTCGATGCGATCAAGCAGCACGCGCCTGCCATCATCGACACCCGCGTCGGCGACGCCAAGCTGTTGAACGGCCCCAAGGGCGTGGACGACGAAGGTCACGCCTCGCAGGACGACATCGACGCGATGTTCGGCTAAGCGCCGCGACATCCCGGAACAGATTGAAAGAGCCTGGAGGCCCCGCTTCCGGGCTCTTTGCTTATGACGGCCGCCGCAGCACCACGAAACATGCCAGCGCCAGCAGAGTGCCTGCAATCGAGACCTCAAGAACGCCCTGATCGGACCAGCGGTCGATCACGTAGGCCAGCGCGAATGGCGCCAGCGCCTGGAGAATTTGCGCCGGCCGGGAGATTCGCCCGACCACACGCCCATATCCAACAGCTCCGAACATCGCCAGCGGTAAAGCGCCGCGCGCAATTGTCACCACGCCATTGGCCGCCCCATACATCAGGGCGAACAGAGCCGCGATGCCGGTGGAGAACCCTGCTAGTGCCAGCAGGATGAAGGCGCAGGCCATCAGCGTCATCGAGACGCGCGCCACCCAGAGCGGGTGCAATCGCCCGCCGGTCATGAAGTCGGCAAACCTCGTCAGGACCTGAGCAGGTCCGAACAGCGCCCCGATAAACACAGCGGTTCCGGCATCGAGACCGCCGCGTTGCAGGATTGCGAGCAGATGCGTGGACGTCCCGGACAACACGAAGGCGTGGACTGCAAATCCCGTGGCCATCAGAATAAAGGGCAAACCGCTCGGCGGAATGATTTTGGCCGGGGCGGCTATCGGAGCGCCCGCGACTGGCGCGGGCGGTACATGCACCGCATGGCGCGGTAGCGCGAATGCATGAAGAGGCGCGACGATGAAAACGAGTACGCCGGCGAAAACGAAATAGGCGCTGCGCCATCCGCCGTGTTCAATCAATAAATGGGTCACGGGCCATGCCACAGTCGAGGCGAGGCCGCCGGCAAACGTTACCAGCGTGATCGGCCGCCGCGACGATGTCCCGAAGATGCGGGTCAGGGTGGTGAATGCCGGATCATAGAGGATCGATGCCATCGCGACGCCGAGCAGCATCCAGCCCAGAAGATAGAGCCAGTATTGATCCGCGAGCGGCAGGATCAGCAGACCCAGCGCGCCGATCAGCGCGCCGAAAGCCATCACCAGATTTCCGCCGTGCCGGTCGATCAATCCGCAGGCCAGTGGAGCGAATACACCCGAGACACCAAGCGCGATGGAGAATCCCGCCAACGCCTGCGCCAGCGACCAGCCATGGGCGGCGGCGATATGCGTCATGGTGAGCGCGGGCGGATAGAACAGAACGCCCCAGCCCAGCACCTGCGTGATGGAAAGAACAACGACCGCGCGGCTGGGACCGGAGCTTAATACCTGCGGCCCGGCCATTGCACTCGTACTTCCCCGGAGTCGAAAACTATTCGTCCGGCGGGATTGTTACCCGGCGCCTCAGGCGCGCGGTGCGCAGCGGACGTACACCATGGTTCCATAGCGGCTGGAGGCATCTTTGTCGATGAACCGTGTCATCAGCACCCGCCCGTCGAACGAGACGATTTCGCGGTCTTTCTCGCCGCCGGCCGGCCCAGCCGGACCGATGTAGTTCTTGCCGCTCTGGCTGCCCTTCAGGCGCAATTCCTGCGGAGTAGCCTCATCCGGCAGATGCATGATGACGCCGCCGCTGGCACCCTGCCCGATCACATAGGGATTTTTGCATTGGCCACGCGCCGCGGCTTCGGTACGAGCCCGGTCTTCCGGTTTGTGGAATGAGGCGAGACCCCAGCGGCCGACAATTTCATCTGCCCTGATGGTGGCCGGGATTTCGGGAGCCACGGCCGGTTCCTGCACCGTGGCCTGGCCGCCGCCAAATCCGCCAAAACCGCCGCCACCGCAGGCGCCGAGAAATCCCGCCAGCAGCGATACGGCCGCTAGCGTGACGATCTTGGAGGCGCTGGTTTTTTCGCTCACATTAGTCATGGTGTCTCCCGGCAAGAACACGCGGCTGCCTGCCAGACCGACAGACCCGCCGTCACGCTGTGTAAGCTGACCCCCGTCAATACGCAGCGT
>JAGVII010000249.1 GCA_020056155.1 Afipia sp. | reverse complement strand
GCACGCGTCGGTGCCAGCAAGCTGTGGGCGGGCACCGTGCACATCCACCCCGACGCGAAGACCGGCGCCCACCACCACGGCCCGCTCGAGAGCGTGATCTACGTCGTCCGTGGCCGCGCCCGCATGCGCTGGGGCGAGCGGCTCGAATTTACCGCCGAGGCCGGTCCGGGCGACTTCATCTACGTGCCGCCCTGGGTGCCGCACCAGGAGATCAACGCCAGCCGCACCGAGGTGCTGGAATGCGTGCTGGTGCGCAGCGACGGCGAAGCGGTCGCGATCAATCTCGATATCGAGCCGGTGGAAAAGCCGCAGACCGTGCTGTGGGTCGATCCGATTCACCGCGATCCGGCGGAAAAGGGCTGAGGCGTCGGCATCGAAGGCGGCAAGACCACAACCTGTCGTGGGACTGGACACGCTGGAGGCCAATGGTTGCGGTGCGTCATTCTGACTACTGACGAATATTGACAATCGTCAGTCGTCGTAGGAAGCTCCCGGAATATCCAAGGGAGCCTCCGATGCCGCGCATCTCTAAATCTTCCAGCCGAAACAATGGCTTGGTTGCTGTTGCCTTGATGGTTTCTGCCCTGGCGCTGGGCGCCTGCAGCCAGGAGCAGGCTCAGGAGGGCGACAAAGGCCGCCCGGTTCTGGTCACGACGGTTCATTATAAAGCCCAGTCGCCGGAGCGTAGTTTCGTTGGCACGATCCGCCCCCGCATCGAAACCGACATGGGCTTCCGAGTTCCCGGCAAGGTCGCCAAGCGTCTGGTCGAAGTCGGGCAGGTCGTGGATGTCGGCCAGCCGCTGGCGACGCTCGACGAGGTCGATCTCAAATTGCAGGCCGAGCAGGCTGATGCCGAATACAGCGCTGCCAAGGGCGTGCTGGCGCAGGCGAGTGCCGCCGAAGGCCGTTCCAAGGAACTGCGCACCAAAGGCTGGTCCACGGAGGCACAACTCGATCAGGCAAAGGCCTCAGCCGACGAGGCACGCGCGCGCCTCAATCGCGCCGAGCGATCGGTTGAACTCACCAGAAATAGCCTGTCCTACGCTCATCTTGTGGCCGATACGCGCGGTGTCGTCACCGCGACGCTGATCGAGCCGGGACAGGTGGTGTCCGCGGGCCAGACCGCGATCCGCGTGGCGCGCTCCGCGGAGAAGGAAGCCGTGGTGGCAGTCCCTGAAACGCTGGTTGCTTTCGCCAAGAACGGTCAGGCCAGCGTCACGCTGTGGTCGGAGCCGAACAAGAAGTATGCCGCGAAGCTGCGCGAGATTGCGCCCGCAGCCGATCCCGCGACGCGCACCTATCTGGCGAAGTTCTCGCTGCCGGGCGCCGACGACGCGGTGTCGCTCGGCATGACGGCCACGCTGACGCTGGCCGATCCCGCCACCGAGCGGGTGGCGCGGTTGCCGTTGTCGGCGCTGTTCAGCCAGGGCAACGGCCCCGCGCTCTATGTCGCCGATGCCAAGACCGGCGAAGTGTCGCTGAAGCCGGTGGCCGTGAAGGCCTATGAGACCAAGGACGTCATCATCACCGGTGGCGTCGAGGAAGGCGCCAGTGTGGTGGTGCTCGGCGTTCAGAAGCTCGATCCGGCCCAGAAGGTCCGTGTCGTCTCGTCGCTGTCGTTCTGACCGGGGCATGAGCCCGAAAAGTGGATACCGGTTTTTGGGCAAACTCATGCCCAAACAAAAAGCGCATCCCTGCAAGACTACGAGGGTCCGATGAAGCGATTCAATCTCTCCGCCTGGGCCGTGGCGCACCCGACGCTGGTTCTGTTCTTCATCGTGATGCTCGGCATCGCGGGCTTCTTCTCGTATGAGCGGCTGGGCCGCGCGGAAGACCCGTCCTTCACCATCAAGGTCGTCATTATCAATGCGATCTGGCCCGGTGCCACCGCGAAGGAAATGCAGGAGCAGGTCGCCGATCCGATCGAGAAGAAGCTCCAGGAACTGCCGTACTTCGACAAGGTGCAGACCTACACCAAGCCATCCTTCACCGCGATGACGCTAACCTTCAAGGACAACACGCCCGCGAAGGATGTGCCGCAGCTGTTTTACCAGCTGCGCAAGAAGCTCGGCGACATCAGGGGCAACCTGCCGCCGAACCTGATCGGGCCGAATATCAACGACGAATACGGCGACGTCGATTCGATCCTCTACATGCTGACGGGCGAGGGCGCCGATTACGCGCAGCTCAAGAAAGTCGCCGAGGGTCTGCGCCAGCGGCTCCTCAAGACCGAGAACGTCACCAAGGTCAATCTCTACGGCACGCAGGACGAGCGCGTGTTCGTCGAGTTCTCCCACGCCAAGCTCGCAACGCTCGGCATCACCACACAGGCGCTGTTCGATTCGCTCGCCAAGCAGAACGCGGTGGTTCCCGCGGGGACGGTCGAGACCTCGTCGCAGCGTGTGCCGCTGCGCGTCACCGGCGCCTACGACAGCGTCAAGGCCGTGGCCGAGACGCCGGTTGAAGGCAACGGCCGGGTGTTCCGGCTGGGTGACATCGCGAACGTCACGCACGGTTTTGTCGATCCGCCGGAATATCAGGTGCGCCAGGAAGGCAAGCCCGCCATCGGCGTCGGCGTGGTGATGGCGAAAGGCGCCAACATTCTGGAACTCGGCGAGACGATCAAGAAAGCGACGGCGGAATTCATGGCCGCGGTGCCGCAGGGCATCGAGATCGAGCAGATCGCCGATCAGCCGAAAGTGGTCGAACACGCGGTCAGCGAATTCGTTCG
>JAGVII010000855.1 GCA_020056155.1 Afipia sp. | reverse complement strand
TGCGCATGCGACGCGGCAGGCAGACCCAGCACCAGTGCGAAGGCGAGGGGAGCAAGAGAGCGGAGCGAGAACATGAGTATTCCTTCGGGCTGTGTGGACCGGAGCTACGCCGGAGTTCAATTCTTTATCGGCTTCGTATTAACGATGTCGTCGGCCTTCACCCAGCCGGGCGTGCCGATGGCGAATCTTGTCTTCGCGCGCGAGGCGAGGTCTCGCGCCGTCTTTTGATCTCCGCGCAGAAAGGCTGCCTGGGCCGAGGCGAGATCGGCTTCCGCATAGTCGCCCTTGCGGCCGTATGCCATTGCAAGCTGCGTATATCCAAGCGCTGCCTCGGGTTCCCGTATCAGCGCGGCGCGCAGAATCTTGATGGCTTCCTCAGCGTAGGCCTTACTCTCGGATGCCACGAAGGCCTGGCCAAGTAACATCTCGATGAGCGGCGCATTGTTGGACAGTTGCACCGCCTTGCGCAGGGGCGCGATGGCTTCGACCGGCTTGCCGCCTTCGAGCAGGGCCTGTCCCTTCAACTCATAAAAATAGGGATTGTTGGGCTGGACCCGGATCAGGGCATCGATCTGGGACAGCGCGCTGCGCAGGTCCCCGTGACGATAGGTGGCGATGGCGCGGGCGTAGCGCGCCGGCAGGCTGTCGTTAGAAGCCGGATAGCGGCGGTTCACGGTATCCGCGCGCTCCATGAAACCCGACACCTTGGCGCGCATCATGTCATGACGAAGCTGCAGGGCCGGGTCGTCTTTCTTGTCCCAATACGGACTCGACTTCGCCAGTTCCTCCAGCGCCCTGACGCGCTCGGCAGGCATCGGGTGAGACATGTTGTAGGGATCGGCGCCGCGTGCCGCGAAGAGGCTCTGATCGGAGAACCGTTTGAACGTTTCATACATGCCCTTGGCCGACTGGCCGGTGGCATTGAGAAACTTCACGCCCGCCTTGTCGGCGTTTTCTTCCTGCTGCCTTTGATAGGATAGCATGGTGCGCATGATGGCGGCTTGAGGCGCTGCGATGACCGCAGCGCCGGCATTTCCGGCTCCGGCTCTTCCGCCCGCGACCGCAGCTCCGAGGCCAAGCAGCATGGCGATGATCATTTGCGTCTGTGCACGGGCAACCTGCTCGCGCAGTTTCGAAAGGTGCCCGCCGGCCAGATGCCCGGTTTCGTGCGCAAGTACGCCAATGATCTGGTTGGGCGTATCGGACTCGCGCAATGCGCCGTAGTTGACGAAAATCCGTCGACCGTCAGCAACGAACGCGTTGAACGACGGATCATTGATGATGACGACCTGAATGTTTTGCTTCTCGAGTCTCGCCGCGCGCAGGATCGGGCGGGTGTAGTCGCGCAGGAGTTGCTCCGTCTCGGCGTCGCGCAACAGCGGGGGGCCGCCGCCTCGCTGTTGAGCGTGAACCGGCCATGATGCGATCAGCAATGCCACGGCAGTGACAACCGCGGTCGCGCGCCGCGCGAACGATTGCCCGAAACGGAACCATCCGGTGACGGGTACGCGGACGGACGAGGGTTCGGCTGGCATGGTCAAGGGGACATTTGTCATGGCTTGGTCAGCGAGCTTGGCAATGGAGTAACGGCCTGTAGGGTGTTAAAATCACAGTCTAACAAGCTGCCGAATGCGGCGGTACAACGGCACGACGCCGCATGCTTTCCTCGCATGTCGCGATCTCGGGGAACAGCAGATTCCATGCTCAATGTAACACTCAGGGACAAGGCAAAAGGCCTTTTGAAGCCCTCCAGCCGGGGCAATGTTCCGCCGTTCATGGTGATGGACGTGATGGCCGCCGCAGCCAAAATCGAGGCCTCGGGCGGCAATGTGATTCACATGGAGGTCGGGCAGCCGGCAGCGCCTGCGCCCCAGACCGCCATCGCCGCCGCCCGCGCCGCGCTCGATGTCGGCAAGATCGACTACACCGCCGCCATCGGTATTCCGTCGCTGCGTCAGCGGATCTCGCGCCACTACCGCGAAACTTATGCGCAGGATGTCGATCCCGCCCGCATCGTGATCACCACAGGCTCCTCGGGGGCCTTCGTTCTGGCATTCCTGTCGGCGTTCGAGCCGGGCGACCGGGTTGCCATTACGTCGCCGGGCTATCCGCCATACCGTCATATTCTGCGTGCCCTGGGGTGCGAACCGGTCTTGATCGAAACCACCAGCGCCACGCGGCATGCGCTGACGGGCGAGATGCTGCTCGAGGCTCACCGCAAGGCACCGCTCAAAGGGGTGCTGGTCGCCAGCCCCGCCAATCCGACCGGCACCATGATGACGCGCGAGGCGATGACCGATTTGATTGCCGCGGCGGACAGCGCGGGCATCCGGTTCATTTCGGATGAGATTTATCACGGCCTCGACTACGCGTTCCCGGCGGTGACCGCGGCGCAATTGTCCTCCGAGGCGATCATCATCAATTCGTTCTCGAAATACTTCTGCATGACCGGCTGGCGGGTGGGCTGGATCGTCGTGCCCGACGGACTGGTGCGATCCGTAGAAACACTGCAGCAGAATCTATCGATTTCGGTGCCGACATTGTCGCAGATAGCGGCTGAAGCTGCATTCGATGGCTGCGCCGAGATGGATGTGATCAAGCACGGTTATGAAGAAAACCGTCGTATCCTGATCGAAGGTTTGCCAAAAGTCGGCCTGACGGAATTCCTGCCGGTGGACGGTGCGTTTTATCTCTACGCGGATGTCTCGAAATTCAATTCCGACAGTTTCGATTTCGCCAAGGCGATGCTGCAGCAGGCGCATGTGGCGGCGACGCCGGGTGTGGATTTCGATCCGTTTCACGGAAAGTCATTCGTGCGCTTTTCCTACTCGCGCTCGACGCAGGAAATCACCGAAGCGGTGGCGCGGATTATGCGCTGGCTGGCCAAGGGTTGATCGGATTATCGCAACAAGGTTGCAATAAGAAACCGCCCGCTGTGAAGCGGGCGGTTTATTCATGACCGGCGTTCGGATGTTATTCGCCGCGGCGTGACCACCAGCCCGCGCGACGCGGTTGGACAGGCTCGCTCGGCTGCTCGGAAGGCGCTGGCTCGCTCGAAGAAGCCGGTGTCTGAACAGGGGTTGGCTCCGCCTCCGGCTCCAGTTTCGGCGTTTCTCCGAAGAAGAAGCTCACCTTCTCGCGGACCGTCGATCGCTTGCGCGGAGCGGACTCGACGTCTTCCGGCGTCGAGATGTGGTGCGATACGGGCTCGGTTTGCGGAGCAGGCGCAGGAGGCTCCTCGCGGACGGGCTCAGCCGGCGCCGACAGATCGGCGACGGCTTCGGCCGATTCGGATTCGGGCGGCGGTCCGAAGTCGTCGGCAATCGTCGAGACGATTCCTTCGCCTGGCAGAGCGCCTTCCGTCGATCCGGTTTCATTGCCGCCACGACGGCGGCGGCCACCGCGACGGCCGCGACGGCGCGGACGGCGCTCGCCGTTTGCCTGGTCAGTGCGCTGTTCGCCGTTCTGATCGTCCTGCTCGTCGTCACCTTCTTCGCTGTCGTCGCCTGTGGCTTCAGGCTGTATTGCGGATACTTGAGCGGCGTTCTGGTCGGCGGGAGCCACACCTTCGCGCCCCTCGCCACGGCCACGCCGGCGGCG
>JAGVII010000396.1 GCA_020056155.1 Afipia sp. | reverse complement strand
CGTTAAGGTCCAGAAAGGGTTTTCCACAATGAATTTCCGTGTCTTGGCCGCGCAGGCCTCGCCGCGCGGCGGGATGTTCGCCGCTCTGACCGCTGGCGCCTTTTTGGCCGCAGCGTCCATTTCCGGCGTGCATGCGCAGACCCCCGCGCCAGCTCCCGGCGCTCCGAAGGCTGCTCCCAAAGCTGCACCAAAGGCTGCGCCGAAGGCCGCTCCGAAAGCACCGGCTGCCGCGCAGGCTCCGGCTGCAGGCGCTCCGCAGCAGCCTCCGGCAGAGCAGCAGGTCCAGCTGATCTATCAGCCCTGGACCAAGTTCTGCATGAAGGGCCAGGACGCCAACGCCAAGCAGGTCTGCTTCACCGGCAAGGACGGCCGTATTGAATCCGGACAGCCCGTCGTCGCCGCCGTCATCATCGAGCCGGAAGGCGAAGCGAAGAAGCTTCTTCGCGTCACCCTGCCGCTCGGCATGCAGCTCGTTCACGGCACCCGCATCATCGTCGACGCAAACCCGCCGCTGCAGAGCCCTTATGTGATCTGCTTCGCCAACGGCTGTATGTCGGACTACGAAGTGACCCCCGACATGCTTGGCCAGATGAAGAAGGGCCAGAACCTCGTCGTGCAGGCGATCAACGCCAACGGCGCGCCGCTGACGCTGGCGCTTCCGCTCGCCGAATTCGCCAAGGCCTATGACGGTCCGCCGACCGATCCGAAGGTTTTCGAAGAGTCGCAGAAGAAACTGCAGGAAGAGCTTCAGAAGCGCGCGGCGGAAGCCCGCCAGAAGCTGGAAAACGCGGCGCCGCCCGCCAATCCCGCCGCGAAGTAACGCGGTCTCCGCAAGGCATCCAAAGGGCGCGCAGCGATGCGCGCCCTTTTTGTTGCGTTGGCGGGAGCATAAATCAACCGGCGGTCTTATCTATGTAAGCATCAGCGCTGCCCAAAGACGCGCGCGTCACAGGAGACCACGGCATGGCCGACTACAGCTCGCTCTCGCTTCCCGAACTCGAGGACCGCATTGCAATCGTGCGGGACAACATCCGGCAACTGATCGAACAGGCTGCGGCGGTGTCCGGCGGCCAGAACGAGGAGCGCAACGCCGACCGCATCGCGCAGCAGACCGAGGAGCTTGAAGCGCTGGTGAAGGAGCGGGACGGGCGCAAGAAGGCCTAGGTGCAAACACGGCGTCATTCCGGACAGGCCGCCAACGGGTCCGGCTTCGCCGGCCCGATGACAGGCTCCGCGGACTGATCCGGAATCCCGAAGAGTTCATCGGAAGCAACAGCGAGATTCCCTGTTCGCTCGCAAGAACTCGCGCCCCGGAATGACAGAGCATTAAAACGGGCAGGCAGTATGGAAGACCGTCAGTTCAGCGACGGATTGCGCGGGCGATAGCCGCCGGACTTGTCCTTGACGAAAATCTCGGCGACCTGCGAGTGGCGGATCGGCTCACCGGAATCATCGGGCAGCAGGTTCTGTTCCGAAACGTACGCGACGTATTCGGATTCGGAATTCTCGGCCAGCAGGTGGTAGAACGGCTGATCCTTGTGGGGCCGCATTTCCTCAGGAATCGACAGCCACCATTCCTCGGTGTTGTTGAACTCCGGATCGATATCGTAAATCACGCCGCGAAAGGAGAAAATCCTGTGGCGGACGATCTGGCCGATCTGAAACTTGGCGGTGCGCGCTTTTATCATCCTCCGTCGAATAGACCATGATTGTGGCCGATGCTAGGGGCTAAACCCTGAATCCGCGTTGCGGGAGGCTCCCCTGCGCTGCGGCATGTTCTCCCGCGCAGCCAGCTAGATTAAGCGTATCCCGATGATCGATATTTTGAATCTTGCCTTGCCGTATTTCGGGCTGATCTTCATCGGCTATGCCTGCGGAAAGTACAAAAAACTGCCGGAAGCCGGACTGGAGTGGATGAATTTCTTCCTGCTCTATGTCTCGCTGCCCGCGCTTTTCTTTAGAACGCTTGCAAGGACGCCGCTGGAGGAACTGAACAATCCGCCCTTCGTGATCGCCACGACGCTGGCGACCGCGAGCGCGTTCTTTATCTCGATGTTCGGCGTGAAGTTCATTGCGAAACTCTCGACCCGCGAGTCCGCGATGGCGGGTCTGGGCGGCGGCTACGGCAACATCGGCTACATGGGGCCGGGGCTGGCGCTGGCGACGCTGGGTGCGAAGGCGACCGCGCCGGTCGCGCTGATCTTCTGCTTCGACACCATCTTCCTGTTCACGATCGCGCCGCTGCTGATGGTGCTGACCGACGGCGAGCGCCGTCCGCTGCTGCCGACGATCCTGCTGGTGGCGAAGCAGATCCTGCTGCATCCGCTGATCGTGGCGTCCTATTTCGGCGTTCTGGTCGCGGCCTTCCATGTGCCGGTGCCGGTCGCGGTGGACAACATGTTCCAGTTTCTGCAAAGCGCTGCCGCGCCGGTCGCGCTGTTCGCGCTCGGCGTCACCGTGGCGCTGCGCCCGTTCGAGCGGGTGCCATGGGAAGTGCCGGGCGTCATCCTGGTCAAGCTGATCCTGCACCCGCTGATCGTGGTCGGGCTGCTGTTGTTGCTCGGACCGTTTCCACCGGTATGGGCGGCGACCGCGCTGATGCTGGCGTCATTGCCGCCCGCGCTCAACGTGTTCGTGATCGCGCGTCAGTACGACACCTGGATCGAACCGGCCTCGACGCTGGTGCTGGTCGGCACCTTCGTGTCGGTGGTGACGCTGACCAGCGTGATGTGGATGATCAAGACCGGCGTGATCGTGTTTCCCTGACGTCACGCCCGAAAGATCGTGAATCCGAGTATCAGCAGGATCAGGAAGATGACGCCGAAGATGTAGAACAGCACGCGTGCGATATCGGCTGACGCCGCCGAGACGCCGGTGAATCCGAACACGCCCGCGACCACCGAGATCAGAAAGAAGATCAAAGCCCATTTCAGAATCGTCATCGTAATATTCCTGACGTTGTGAATGCCGATAACCGTCAACGAAACACGAAGTTCCATGAGGCCGGAACATCTTGCGCGCTCGCCGATTGACCTTGCGAATTCAAACATCGGAGGTCGCGATGAGGGTGATCGCAATTGGTTTGGTGCTGTCGCAGGTTCTGGTTTCCACGGCAGCTTTTGCTCAGGCGTCAGGCGGCGCGGGCGGCACTTCGGGCGGCTCGTCCGGGGCATCGTCACCCGGCGCGGCGAT
>JAGVII010000624.1 GCA_020056155.1 Afipia sp. | reverse complement strand
TGGAGAAATCGGCTCGCCCATCGATTCAATCCTTCGCTCGCTGGGCCAAGCGCATTGTTGCTTGTTGCGGAAGACCTCCTTAACCAAAGCGCCGCGCTTTGGGCATTGGCGCCCTGCGGCCCATGCCGGTTTCAAAAGTTGACACTGGCCGGCAACAGGCGAATCCTGACCGGTGTCACGAGGATGCGCTGAAGGCGGCTCCTGCGTTCGAACATGCCGATGCCATCGGTCGCTCCTGAGACGGTTGGAAACAACGGGACGATTGTGCAACGTCAAAGAACGGAGAGACCCAATGTCCGACACATCGGCCCCATCGCGGGCGTCCTTGCCCGGTTCATCCGCGCTGCGTGAAGCTCTCGCTCAAAACTGGTGGCTGGTGTTGTTGCGCGGCATCGCGGCCATTCTCTTTGGCATCCTGGCGTTTATCTGGCCGGGTCTGACGCTGCTGACTCTCACGTTGTTCTGGGGCGCATTCGCTCTCGCCGATGGGGTCTTGTCGCTGTGGGCTGCGATATCAGGCAGAGGTGGCGCCATCGCGCCGCGCTGGTGGCTCGCTCTGGTCGGCATCGCCGGCATTATCGCAGGCTTGCTGGCGTTCTTCTGGCCCGGCACGACCGCCCTGGTGCTGCTGATGTTCATCGCGATCTGGTCGATCGTGATCGGCGTGCTGGAGATCTGGGGCGCGATTCAATTGCGCAAGGAAATTGAAGGCGAATGGTGGCTGATCCTCGGCGGCCTGGTTTCGATCGCCTTCGGCGTTCTCCTTCTTGTCCAGCCCGGCGCCGGTGCGTTGGCGCTGGTCTGGACGATCGCCTGGTTCTCGATGCTCATGGGCATCATATTCATCGGACTGTCGTTCCGGCTGAGGAAGCTCAAGGCTTAGGCCTGAACCGGCCAGTGGCCGTAGCCCGGATGGAGCGAAGCGAAATCCGGGATGAACACGAGGCCGCATCACCCCGGATTGCGCTTCGCTCCATCCGGGCTACAGGTCGTTGTGCGTCGCTTTAAAAATCCAGCTTGTCGCTGATCGCGGCGATACCGGCCTTGGCGCAGGCTTCGTCCGCGTCGCCGCCCGGTGCGCCGGACACGCCGATCGCGCCGAGCAACGAGCCACCGGCCTCGATCATCACGCCGCCGCCGATCACCACGACGTTGGGGAGCTGGCGCAGGCCCTGCATGGCAGGCGTCTGCGTGGCGGTGTTGAGCTCGGTCGTGCTGCTGCGGAAGCTGACCGCGGTCCAGGCCTTGCCGGTCGCTGTGGGCGGCGTGTGCGCGCCCGCAAAACGATCGCGCAGCATCACCTGCGGCGTGCCGAACCGGTCGACCACGGCGACCGACACCTGATAGCCGCGTTTGCGGCATTCGGCGAATGCCGCCTTCGCCGCGTCCAGCGCAAGCTCGGGGCTGAGCGATTTGTACGTGACGGTCGCGTCCTGCGCGCGCGCGGGAAACGAGGCGAGGGCGCCAACAGCCGCCATCGCCAGCAGATATCGCACCTTCATCCGTTATCTCCGCTTTGCGTAGACATCGCCGGTTACTTGTTGACCGGCGATTCCGGATCGAACAGCAGTGCGACGATGTCCTTGATCTGCTGTTCGGTCAGGAAGCCATTCGCGCCGAACCGAGGCATGTTCGAACAGGCCAGCTCAGCCTGCGAATCGTAGATCTTGGTATAGGCGCGCTTGATCTCCGCGGCATCGTATTTGCGGTCCTTGCCATAGTTGGTGAGGCTCGGTCCGATGGTTCCGAAGCTGAGCTCCTTGCTCTCAAGCTGATGGCACGCATAGCAATTGCCGCCCGCGACGGTGCCCGGCTTGTCGGAATAACGGCCGCCCAGTCCGCTCTGGGCAATCTTCGCGCCCGACTTCCAGTCACCGAGGAATTTTCCATCCGCCGGGTACACGACCCTGGCCGCTTCGCGCGCCATGATCTTGTCGGCTTCCGCTGCCGGCACGTTGTTGTGATACTTGTTGCAGGTTTTCAGCGTTTCATCCGGCACCAGCTTCGCCTGCCATTCCGGAGAGGCCTTGCCGAAGGTGGCCTTCAGATAGGCTTCGACCACTGCCGGATCGGCGGGTTTGTCGGCTTTCTTCGCGGAAGCCGCAAAGGCAAGACTGGCACATGCGCTGGTTGCGAGAATGAGCGCGGCGGATTTCAGAGTCATCTTCATGGCGCGCTCCTCAGCGTTTGATCGACGGGACGTTGATTTCACCGCCGTTCGCCTGCTTCTCAAGGTAGAGGGTCAGGGCGGTGAGAGCGTCGGACGCATACTCGGGAGCCGGCCAGCGCTGCTGGCGGAAGCAGTCCAGCAGACGGTGCTGCATGGTGCGTACCGCGCTCAGCGAAACGCGATAGGCTGGCCATCCGGCCAGTGTTTCCTGCGCATCCTTGCCGGGCTTCGACAGGTTCGGCAGATTTTGCAGGCGAATCCGCTTGCCGCCTTCGGCATGACAGGTGGCGCAGGAGAAGTCGCTCACGCCGGCGCGCCGGAAGAACAGCGCTTCACCGACCGCCGCCATTTCCTTTTCCTTGGGATGGTTCAGTTGGGCTTCGATCTTCATGCCGCTGGACTTGTTGCCGATGAAGGCGACGAGATCTTCCATGTCGGAGGGCTTGCCGGGACCGGAGAACCGGCGGGCAATCACGTCCTTGGTGTCGAGGCCCTGGATGTTGGTCATGCACCACAGCAGGCGCTGTTCAAGGTCCATGACCTTGTCGGCGTCCTTGAAGTAGCGCGGCAGCCTGGCGAAGGCGCCCTTCAGCTTGCCCGCGCCGAGGCCAAGATCGCACCCTTCCAGCGAGACATTCTTGGTGCCGCGTTTTTCCTTCCACAGCACTTCGCCGCGATCGACCGCGAGGAAACCCGGGTTCGACATCGGATCGGAAATCATCTCGCGATAGCGCAGGATTTCTTTTTCGGTCGCGTCCTGCGCACGAACGGCGCTCGACGCGACGAACATGACGGCAACAGCTATTGCCGACCGGATGATGGCCTGTTTCATTCCTTGTCCTCCCTCCGTCAGGCCGTCTGTGCGACCTTTTCGGTTCCCCGGATGAGCTGGTGTCTTGAATCCGAAGCTGACTTCACTTGCAGATTCGGGCCCCGCGAACCACCACCTTAGAACATCTTTACATTCAAGAAAAACAATATAATGATGTGAGCGGATCATGATAGATCAGACTTGGCATCGTCAAGCGATACTATCGTCAAG
>JAGVII010000318.1 GCA_020056155.1 Afipia sp. | reverse complement strand
GGAGAGCGCGCCGCAGGCCCGCTCGGCTTCCGCGACCGTGCGGATGCCGCAGTCACGCAGCTTTGGGATCAGCGCCAGGAATATGCGCGCCGTGGTGACGGCATCGCCCAATGCGGAATGCCGGTCCACCGCATCGACATCGAGCCACGCCGCGAGTTTCTCCAGCGAGTATCCGGCCAGTTCGGGCGCAACAACCTCCGCCAGCAACCTGGTGTCGAGCGTTCGTGAACGGGACCATTGCAGTCCCGCCAGATCGCATTCACGCTTCAGGACCGCGAGATCAAATCCGATCGTGTGTCCAATGACCACGTTCCGATCGAGCACTGTTTTGAACTGCGACCAGACATCCACGAATGGAGGCGCTTCAGCGACCGCTGCATCGTCGATACCGTGAATTCGCGTCGCCGTTGCGGGAATTGACTCACTGCCTGGCCGCAACAGTCGCCGGAACGAGCCCTCGATCAGAAGCTTGCCGCCGGAAATGCGCGCCGCAGCTAGTTCGACCACCCGCGCCTTGCGGGGATCCAGCCCGGTGGTTTCGGTGTCGATGGCGACAGCATCGAGCGACAACAGTGGAGCGCTACCCTTCATCCTGTCCATCGCTCGCCCCATTTTCACGCCGGACGCGCACGACCTGTCGGATGTTACTCTGCGGCCGCCGCGACGAATGCCCGTTCGAGCGCCGGCCGGTCCATGCGCTTAATCAATTCATCATGGATGTTGCACAGACTGACCCGCAGATAGTTGCGCGTTGTCGAAAAATCGCGGCCGCGCAGCTTCTCGTGAATCGGCATCAACGCGAAATAGGTCTCAGCCAGAGGCTCGGGAATATCCATCACGCGCCTCGGCGCATGCCCGGCCGTGAGTTCAAGCCGCTTCGCCAATTCGTTCCGGGCAGCAAGCCAGGCATCCTGTCCGAGCGAGGGAGGCACCGGATAACGGTCGAAGACTGAAAGAACCACCTCGATCAGTTGGGCCAGCACGGCGCGGCGCTCATCGCCGGCATGCGGCCGCAGCACGCCCTCAACCATTTCCCCAACCATCGCCAGACCGAGCGGGTATGCCTGCCAGCGGGCATGCTCGACGGATGATGCGAAGCCCTCTTCGGCAAAAAGCACTTTCGCGTAGTGGCCTGCGCGGGCGCGCGAGTATTCGTAGATGCCCTTCTGAACAAGAAAGGCCGATTGCGCGTCGATAAATTCTGCAAGCGCCGCTTTGTCGCTGATCTGCGGCTGGCGCCGGAAAAAACGGTCGAGCAACTTCATGAGTGGGATCCTGACGTCGAGATCCTGCCATACCACGGCGTCGCGTGGCCCGATCATTCAATTTCCCTTCGCACTTGCGAAGCAGGTCCGCGTCAAAGAACCGCAGGTAAATAACGGCCAAAACGCGGCCTTAAGACGAAAGTCTATAAGGCCTGCGCGCGTCGCATTGCTAGTTTTTTAGCAGTTCCTAGGCCGACGCAAGATCGGATGGACGCGGCAGAAGAGGGGTGCCGCACTGACGGGAGTTGCATCCCCTCGTAATCGAACCGGCGTCGAATAACCCGGTTCTTTGGGGAGAAATGCAACCCATGGCTCAGTCCGCAGATCTCAAGCAACGAGAAGAAGCCCACTGGCAGAAGACCTCCAGACTGATGTTCACACATCTCGGAGTCTGGTTCTTCTTCGGCTTCATCATCCACATGTTCGTGAACTCTCTCAACAAGATCACGATTCCGATCCTCGGATTTCCGCTCGGTTTCTACATGGCCGCGCAGGGCTCGCTGATCGTGTTCGTTGTCATGCTGTTTCTCTTCGCCAAGCAGCAGGACAGGATCGATCGTGAATTCGGCTTTGCCGAGGAAGACTGAGGGGATCAATCATGACAATGCAATCCACAGCCGACAGTTCGAGCTTTCTCAACAACCTCGGACGAGTCTACGGCATCTATACCGGCGGTTTTCTCGCCTTCGTGATTCTGCTCGCGGTGCTCGAACAGATCGGCGTGCCGAACAAAATCCTCGGCTACCTGTTCGTCTTCTTCACGCTCGCGGTCTACGCCATCATCGGCATTCTCTCGCGGACGGCGCAGGTTTCCGAGTACTACGTCGCGGGCCGAAGCGTTCCTGCGCTTTATAACGGCATGGCGACAGGCGCGGACTGGATGTCCGCCGCGTCCTTCGTCGGCATGGCCGGCACCCTGTTCCTGCTCGGTTACGACGGTCTGGCCTGGGTGCTCGGCTGGACCGGCGGATTCGTGCTGGTCTCGATTCTCATCGGACCCTATCTGCGCAAGTTCGGCGCCTATACCGTGCCGGACTTCATGGCCTTCCGGTACGGCGGCAATCTCGCGCGCGGTCTCGGCGTCCTTGTTCTCGTCTGCTGCTCGTTCACTTACGTGACGGCGCAGATTTATGGCACCGGACTGATCGCATCGCGCTTCCTCGGAATGCCTTTCGAACTCGCCGTTTTTGCCGGCCTTGTCGGCATTCTGGTGTGTTCGATGCTGGGCGGAATGCGGGCTGTGACATGGACCCAGGTGGCGCAGTACATCGTGCTGATCATCGCCTACCTGACGCCGATCGTGATCCTGTCCACCAAGAAGTACGGAATTCCGATTCCGGAACTGACTTACGGACAGGCGATTGCCGACATTACGCTCCGTGAACAGGAGCTGATCAAGTCAGGGCTGGCGACGGTGGCCAACCTCAAGCCGCATATTCAGCCGTTCCTGACCTACAGTCCGCTGAACTTCTTTGCGATCATCATCTGCATGATGGTCGGCACGGCCTCGCTGCCGCACATCCTGATGCGCTATTTCACCACCCCGTCGGTGCGTGAAGCACGTCAGTCGGTCGCCTGGTCGCTGCTGTTCATCTTCCTGCTCTACTTCTCGGCGCCTGCTTACGCGGCGTTCTCGAAGCTCGAAGTCTACACCAACATTATCGGACGCGATCTCACTTCGATTCGTCCATGGATGTTCCAGTGGGGCGAACTCGGGCTGATTCAGATCTGCGGCAAGAATGCCGCAAGCATCGACGCCATCGTGGCGGCCTGTAAGGCCATCGCCGATCATCCCGGTGTGGTGAGATTGCAGGACTTCGTGATCAACACCGACGTGATCGTGCTCTCCACACCGGAGATCGCAGGACTTCCCTACGTGATCTCCGGCCTCGTTGCCGCCGGCGGTCTCGCAGCGGCGCTTTCAACCGCTGACGGGCTTCTGCTCGCCATCGCCAACGCGTTGTCTCACGACGTGTACTACAAGATGGTCAATCCGAACGCGCCGACTGCGCGCCGGCTGATCATCGCGCGTATGCTGCTGCTGGTCGTCGCGGTCATCGCGGCCGCGACAGCAGCGACCAAACCCGGAGACATCCTCGCCATGGTCGGCTGGGCATTCTCCCTTGCGATGGCCGGAAACTTCCCGGCACTCGTGATGGGTGTGTGGTGGAAGCGCACGACTGCAACAGGCGCGATCTGCGGCATGATTGCCGGCTTCGGACTGTGCCTGTTCTATCTCGTGACGACCCGCTACTTCCCGGGTGCGGGCGTGGCCTACTTCGGCATGTCTTCGCTTCTGAACCCGGTCACCGGAGCACCGATCGTGGATGTCGCCAAGGCGATGGCCATGCCGAACGCCATGGACAGCTGGGTCACTCTTGCGCATCCGCTGGCCAACAAGGTGGGCTGGTTCAATTTGACCAACATCGCCTGCGGCCTGCTGGGAGCCCCGCTCGGCTTCCTGGTGATCTACGTCGTCAGCCTGATGGGCAAGGAGCCGTCGAAGGAAATGCAAGCCTACGTCGACGAGATCCGCAAGCCGCGCGGCAGAACGGTGCTGGAAGAAAAGACGGCCTGAGGCGCCACAACACATCTCGGCAAACGGGGCCCTCGAGGCCCCGTTTGATTTTCAAACACCTCGCTCGCTTTGATCCACCCTTGCCGGACACGCCTGCACTTGCCATTGTGGCCGGCGTCGATCGTCTTGCTTAATGTCGTGGCTTCGATTTGCGGAATTTCACCGCGGGAGATGCGGTCGTTGGATATTGCACCTTCACTGGCGAACTATTGGTACTTTCATCTGCCAAACTTTGTTCTGGCGGCGCTGATGTACACCATGCTCGGCCGCTTTCTCCTCGGCCTGATGGTGGACGCGGATTCGCCGAATTACATCTGGCGATTCTTCTGCCGCATCACCGACCCGGTCATCGCGATTTTCGCCGTCGTGACGCCGAAGGCTGCTCCTCCCGCACTCCTGTGGCTGTTCGGATTTGTCTGGCTGTTCTGGCTTCGCGTAGCCCTTCACTACACGCTGCTCGTATTCAATCTCGCGCCCCGGGCCGGGGGCGCGTCATGAGCCGCAACTTCTATTACGTCGGCATCGCATTCTTCGGAATGATCAACGGTATTTTCAATCAGCTCTGGCTGATCTTCGCACTGCTCTATGTACAGCCTCTCGCCGGCCCCCTGCTGTTCGGCAGCGTATCGCTGACCCTGATGTTCGCGTCGCTGATGGTCTCGACTGCCACCGTTATTCTGGGCGGCATTCCGGCCGCGCTCTTTGAGCGGGCGACCGGGGCCGCGGATTCGACCAATACGTCGCTCTGGATCTGGCTTGCGGGAACCGCGTTGCTAGCGCTGCCCGCGGCGGGAAATTTCCTCAAGGTCGGCTTGTAGACGTCTTCGTCCAGTGAGAGCATGGAAGCTTGGCACGGCGCGCTCGCGATGCGAGCCCCAGACCGCTTGCGTGGTACGCCTCGATGGGGTGACGACGATGGAGGAAATACGCCGTGTCGCTCTCGAAACGGTGCTGCGCGCCTGTGGTTACGGGTTTCTCGCTATTTTCTGCGTCATGATCGGCCTCTCGTTCCAGCCGCGATCCGCCTTCCAGGCCGGCGGCTTTCTCAGCCTGCTGATGACTGTTGTCCTTGTTGTGAAGGCTCAGACGGCCAGGACCAAGGACCATCGTCGCACGGAGATGTGGCTCTACCTTTCGGAAGAATGCCGTCCGCCCGCAGCCTACGCGCAGCAGACAATCGCAGCGGTGATGCGGGATATCTATTTGCAGTGCGCGCGCTGGACGGCGATCATTTCGATCGTGATGTGGGCCGTCGCGCTGGCCTCCTCTCTCGCCGGCTTTTGATCCGCGGACTCGTGGCCGCAACGAACATGCACTTCAAAATGTAACGCATGTGAAAACGCCTGCTGCCGCAGCACATGGCGCCGATCATGTCCGGCTGTAAATCATCGCGCGGCTGGTGGCGGCGGCGAGCTTGTGCGCCGCAAGATGCTCGCCGTTCCCTCCTTTGGTCGTGGGCCAAAAGTCCAATAGGGCGATGTTTCACGCCGATGTTACCTTGCTGCGAACTTCTCGCGCTTATGAGCCGGCGAAAGACCGGCGCGCAGGGGCGAAATTTTCAACAACACATTGGGGAGTAACGAAATGGCCACCATGACTACAACCTCGCCGCGGGCGGGCGGCATGACGAAGGACGAACGTTTCGTCATCTTCGCCTCGTCGCTCGGCACCGTCTTCGAGTGGTATGATTTTTATCTTTACGGATCGCTGGCAGCGATCATCGGCGCGCAGTTCTTCAGCGCCTATCCGCCGGCCACCCGTGACATCTTCGCGTTGCTCGCATTCGCCGCCGGCTTCCTGGTTCGCCCGTTCGGCGCCATCGTATTCGGGCGCATCGGCGACATCGTCGGCCGCAAGTACACCTTCCTCGTCACGATCCTCATCATGGGTCTGTCGACCTTCATCGTCGGCCTGCTTCCGAACGCGGCCACCATCGGCATCGCGGCTCCGATCATCCTGATCGTGCTGCGCCTGCTGCAGGGCCTCGCACTCGGCGGCGAGTACGGCGGCGCGGCAACCTACGTCGCAGAACACGCGCCGCAGGGGAAACGTGGCTACTACACCTCGTTTATTCAGACCACGGCAACGCTCGGCCTGTTCCTGTCGCTGCTTGTCATTCTCTTCACACGCACGATTCTCGGTGAACCGGCTTTCGCAGCCTGGGGCTGGCGCATTCCGTTCCTGCTCTCGGTCGTTCTTCTTGGTGTCTCGGTCATCATCCGCTTGAAATTGAACGAATCCCCGGTCTTCCAGAAGATGAAGGACGAAGGCAAGGCGTCGAAAGCGCCGCTGACCGAAGCCTTCGGAAACTGGAGCAACGCCAAGCTTGTGCTGATCGCCCTTTTCGGCGGCGTGATGGGTCAGGGCGTGGTCTGGTACACCGGCCAGTTCTATGCGCTGTTCTTCCTGCAGTCGATTTTGAAGGTCGATGGCTATACAGCCAACCTGCTGATCGCATGGTCGCTGCTGCTGGGCACCGGCTTCTTCATCGTGTTCGGTGCGCTGTCGGACAAGATTGGCCGCAAGCCCATCATCCTCGCGGGCTGCCTGATCGCGGCTCTCACATTCTTCCCGATCTTCCGCATGATCTCGACCAACGCCAACCCGGCGCTGGAGAAGGCCATTGAAACGACCAAGGTTTCGGTCGTTGCGGATCCGAAGGCTTGCGGTGACTTGTTCAACCCGGTGGGCACGCGCGTGTTCTCGGCGCCTTGCGACCTGGCCCGCAGCTTCCTTGCCCAGTCGTCTGTGAAGTACGACACGGTTCCGGGGCCGGCAGGCTCGCCGGTCATGATCAAGGTGAATGCGACCGAAGTACCTTATACCGCACCAGCCGCATCCAATCCCGCGGTCGCCGCGGCACTGGCGGCAGCGGGCTATCCAAAAGCCGGCGACGCCGGAATCGTGAAGATGTCGAACCCGTTCGATATCTTCCGTCCACAGGTTGCCGCGCTCATCGGACTCCTCTTCGTCCTCGTGCTCTTCGTCACGATGGTGTACGGCCCGATCGCGGCGATGCTGGTCGAACTGTTCCCGACCAAGATCCGGTACACGTCGATGTCGCTGCCCTATCATATCGGCAACGGCTGGTTTGGCGGGTTATTGCCCGCGACGTCATTCGCGATCGTGGCCTCGACCGGCGACATCTACGCAGGTCTCTGGTACCCGGTGACCTTCGCATTGATCACCGTGGTGATCGGCTTCTTCTTCCTGCCGGAAACCAAGGACGTCGATATTACCAAGTAAGCTTGAGAGCCAGGCGGCACGCCGCCTGACCTTTCCATCCAGACAGATCGGCCGCGGAGCGATCCGCGGCCGATCTTCTTGTTTCGGATTGCGCGCACTCAGATCTCGGACAACCGCTTCTGAAGACGAACCGCCATCTCGATCAGGCGATCCCAGACGCGGTCGATCAGCGCCAGCAGCTTTTC
>JAGVII010000883.1 GCA_020056155.1 Afipia sp. | reverse complement strand
TCGCTCCGGATCGCACGGGCACAACCCGCGTTCCAACGAAGCCGCGCCCGGATCGAAGGGTCCGCGCCGCCGCCGCCGTCCGGGCGGGGGTATGCCGCAGTCCGACCGGCACGAAGCCGGCCGTCATGAACAATCGAGGCCATCGCAAAATCACAAGGGTGAGGGTATTCAGGGGGTAGCTTTCCTGCACCGTGAAAGCCGCCCGGCGCAGAACCAACCGAGGCGCGACCAGCGCCCGCAGCGCTCGTAACCGGATTATTCGACACCTAATTAGAGGACTTGGAGACCCCTATGGCCAAAGAAGAGTTGATCCAGTTCGAAGGACTGGTGACCGAAATTCTTCCCGATGCGCGGTATCGCGTCCAGCTCGATGCCGGACACGAGATCGTTGCCTACACCGCCGGGAAGATGAAGAAGAACCGCATCAAGACACTGGCGGGCGACCGGGTGACGATCGAAATGTCGCCCTACGATCTCGAAAAAGGCCGCCTGATTTTCCGGCACAAGGACGAGCGCGCCGGCAGCGGCCCTCCCCGCGGCACTCCGCCACGCGGCCAGTTTCGCCGCAGGTAACAGCGTCCCACTTCGCCGGATCGCGCACGTCATGCGCGATCCGGCGCACGCGGGGCACGCGGGGCGGGCATCAAAAATCAGCACCCGTCAGGATTGTTTTAGGAGCCATTTTCACGTAATATTGAGAGATCGATCTTCGGCCGGACGACATAGCTATCCACCGGTACAGCCGGTTTAGACGCTGACGACCTCATCCAAATTTCGATCTCACCAGCCCATTTAGACGTGGGCTTTGACTATATCTATCTTGAGAAGGACTACCTGCGTGAGCATGGGAACAGTGAAGTGGTTCAACGCGACTAAGGGTTACGGTTTCATTCAGCCTGACGATGGCGGCAACGACGTGTTCGTTCACATCAGCGCCGTCGAGCGCGCTGGTCTCGGAACGTTGCGCGAAGGCCAGAAGATCAGCTACGAAATCGTCGCCGATCGCCGTTCGGGCAAGTCGTCGGCCGACAATCTCCGCGCTGCCGGCTAACTGAAATTTTCGCAGCTCACGCTGCGAAGAATTTCAAGGACCGAGAACAAACATCGAAAGGCCGTGCGGATCGCACGGCCTTTTTTGTTTGTCTCGTCGTACTCTTTTCGGAAGTCCGGTCAGCTCGTCGGACCGTCGACCTTCATGGACTGGCGAGGGCGGGTAAAAGTTTCCTCAGACAGCGGGACGACGGCCTTACCCACGACATATCCGGTGATCGGTGTGTAGTTGTAGGTGACTTCGCTCCAGATCAACTGCGTGTTCGGGACAAGAAGACTGGCCGGAATTGTCGTAATCACGTCATCCACTTCATATCCCTTGCTGACGGTCGCGGCGCCGCCGTTGACCGCGCCCTTGTAGCTCCAAACCACTTTTGCATTCTTCGAAGCATCAATACTGACCGCGGAAACGGTCTGCTTCAACGTGTCCGTCGTGACTTCATATGGCGCCATGACGGCGCTGCCCATCTTGAAGAAATTCGCGATATCCGTATTCGTCACCTGCGAACCCTGCGACACAAGGTCAGACAGCGTCCGCGCGGTCAGCGTCACCTTCCGATTGATGGCGACGCCGCTTGCCGCGTCGATCATTCCGAATAGCAGCGCCAGCATCAGCGGCACGATGAATGCGAATTCGACTGCGGCGACACCGCGTTTATCCCGCGCGAAGCGAGCAGCGAACTTCCGGCAGCGATGCATGCCCGTGGATTTGCTGATCATTTTATGAGCCATTTGGTTCGACACGGAAAGCAGCCGATGCCGACAACAACCGCTGATAGTTCGTTCCGCCAGGTCCGAAGAGATTTGCGATGTTGTAGCCAAGTCCGGTGACGATCAGCGGCCATTGATAATACGTGCGAACCAGAACGGTATCGCCAGGATTCGGCACGACATACGCGGACTTGCCCGTGAAAACTCCGCCTGAGATGGGAGTGGCGAGATCAGCCGACGGAATTGCGGCACCCGGAGCGTAAGCCTTCACCACGATGGTGAGGTTCTGGGTTGACCCGCCGCAAGTGAACAGCACCTTGACACGATTGCAGACGTCCGCCTCGAACTGAGCCTGAGTCATACCGGAGTTCAGAGCCTGGTTCGTGTACATCAATCGCGCGGAATCGTGAGTGCCTGTCTCCAGGATCTGTGATGCGAAAAAAACCAGCGCCGTTTCCATGATCGCAAACAGCAGAACAAAGAAAAGCGGAGCGATGAACGCAAACTCGACGGCCGCCGATCCTCGCTGGTTACGGCGAAATCGGCGCAAGGCTTTGTTGAGTGCGTTCAGGGACGTCGCGGACGGACGCATCGGGCTATCCTCGGATAGGCAGCGGAATTAACTACCGCCGAGAATAGACGACAGAGATTGTCGAATGCTTGCGCCGGATACCGACAACATGCGGCGCGGCATTAACCGGATGTTAACCGAATCGAGCGGACTCGAGATCGCATCCGCGCAATCGCGGTCAGTTGCAGCTCGGCGAGCAGCTGACTGTGTAGCGATTGGTTCCACGGTAGATGGTCACGACCTTGTCGGCTTCGTCATCGTTCGCCGACTTCGCACCGGGACGAGCGTCCACAAGGCTGCGGAGGGCAAGCGACAACGTCCCGCTCTGGCGGGCCTGCGCCAGCGCTTCCGTCTGCCGGGGTTTCAGCTCAAGCGTGGCCGTCTTGCCCACGACAACCTTCTGGCCGTTCTTTTCCTCGACGGTTTGATCAATCGCCAGAACGCGCACGTCGCTCAGGATGGCCGACGAATTAAAGATGTCCGCTCCTGCGCCGTCGGGATTTTTCGTACGACGCGAAAGAATGACATCCACCCTGTCATTCGGAAGAATAAAGCCGCCCGCACCGGTTTCTGGCGAGATTTCAGTCGAAACCGCGCGCATTCCACTGGGCAGGATCGCGGCCATGAAGCCGGATCCGTCGCTTTTGACCAGCTTTGTTTCGCGAATCGGTTCTCCGGTCAGCATCGGCGAGCGCGCGATCGAGCCTACCAGCTGGGTCATCGCATCGGCACGATCGCTGCGCCGGATGAAGCTGGAACTCGCCGTGCTCGCGGGCCAGGACTGCCACTGCAAGTCATCCGCCGTGACCTGTTGACCAAGGCCGATATCGCTTCGCGCAACCAGGACGTCGGTGGTTTCCATCTGGACAACCGGCGCGGTTGGCGACGCAATATCCGAACCACTGGCCAGGTAGGCGGCAACGCCACCCGCCGCGACGGCGATCGCCAATACGACAATTCGCGCCCTATTCATAATTTTACTCTCATACGCAACACAAACTAAGCGCCGCATACAACCGGCGCGACATGGCAAATCTGACGTTAATTGATGAATGAACTGCAAACGGGCAGCAGTTACCGCGGAAAAGCACGAGGCCAGCGTGAACCGTCAGGAATACCGCGCGATTTGCGGCACCTCGTCAGGCGGGAACAAGCCCAACGGCCCTTTTGGGCAAT
>JAGVII010000435.1 GCA_020056155.1 Afipia sp. | reverse complement strand
GAGATCGTGACAATGCGCCCGATTCCCGCGGCCTCGGCGCGTGCGACAATGGCATCGAGATCGTCGGCGAAGTCCGGAAAATCGAGATGGCAGTGACTATCGACAAGCATCAGGCTTAACTCGGCGCATCTTCTTTGGGTTCGACATAACGCGGGAAAATCGGCGCGGGCGGCGGCAATTGCGTGCCACCCTTGATCCGCGTGCCTAGCGCAGCGAAGTCACGCGCGTCCGGCGCGACGCCGAGAATATCGAGCAGCTTGGCGCATGCATCCGGCATGGCCGGCTGAGCGAGAATCGCAATCTGGCGCACCACCTCGGCTGTGACATACAGCACCGTCTGCTGGCGCGCGGGATCGGTCTTGGCGAGCGCCCACGGCGCCTCACCCGCGAAATAGCGGTTGGCTTCAGCCACCACGGCCCAGATTGCGTTCAGCGCCTGATGGATCTGCTGCGTGGCCATCGCGGCGCGCGCCTGCTCGAGCATCCCGTCGGCCATTGCGAGAATAGCCTTGTCGCTGTCGCTGAATGCGCCGGGCTCGGGCAGAATGCCGCCATACTGCTTGCCGATCATCGACAGCGAGCGCTGCGCCAGGTTGCCGAGGTCGTTGGCGAGGTCCGCATTGGTGCGCGCGACAATGGCCTCATGATTGTAGTTGCCGTCCTGACCGAACGGCACCTCACGCAGGAAGAAGTAGCGAAGCTGATCGACGCCGTACGCATCCGCAAGGCTGAACGGATCGACCACGTTGCCGACCGACTTCGACATTTTCTCGCCGCGGTTAAACAGGAAGCCGTGCGCGAAGACGCGCTTCTGCACGGGAATGCCCGCCGACATGAGGAATGCAGGCCAGTATACCGCGTGGAAGCGGATAATGTCTTTTCCGATGATGTGAACATCCGCCGGCCAGTAATGCCAGTTCGCGTCCTTCTCGTCCGGGAATCCGACGCCGGTGATATAGTTGGTCAGGGCGTCGACCCAGACATACATCACGTGGCCTTCGTCGTTCGGCACCTTCACACCCCAGTCGAACGTGGTGCGCGAAATTGACAGATCCTTCAGTCCGCTTTTGACGAAGCTGATGACTTCGTTCTTGCGTGAGTCCGGGCCGATGAAGTCAGGTTGATTCGCGTAAAGCGCGAGCAGCTTGTCTTCATAGGCGGAGAGCCGGAAAAAATAACTCTTCTCCTCGACCCACTCCACCGGCGTGCCTTGCGGGCCGCGGCGCACCTGGTCTTCACCGACAACGGTTTCGTCCTCGGCATAATAGGCTTCGTCGCGAACGGAATACCAGCCCGCGTAGCTGTCGAGGTAGATATCGTCGTTCGTCGTCATCCGCTTCCAGATTTCCTGCGTCGCTTGATGATGCACGGACTCCGAGGTGCGGATGAAACGGTCGTAGGAAACATTCAGGCGCTGGTCCATCTCCATGAAACGCGCGGCGTTGCGCGTCGCCAGATCAAGCGGCGTCATGCCCTCCTTCTGCGCCGTCTGGATCATCTTCTGGCCGTGCTCGTCGGTGCCAGTCAGGAAAAACACATCCTTGCCATCGAGGCGCTGGAAGCGCGCGAGCGCGTCGGTCGCAATCGCTTCATAGGCGTGACCGATGTGCGGCGCACCGTTGGGGTAAGCAATCGCGGTCGTGATGTAGAACGAATTCTTCATGGCGCTTGTGGCGCTCTGCGCGGCAACCGGCGCTTTTGGCTTCACGGGTGTTGCCGGCGCTTTCCTTGTCACCTGCTTTGCGGGTTGCGCGGTCTTCGCGGTGACGTTCGCCGCAGGCTTCTTTGTGGCTGGCTTTTTGGCGCCGCTCTTCCTGGCACCGGACTTTTTGGCGGCGGGCTTCTTGCCTGCACGCTTTGCCGCGGTTTTCTTCGCAACTTTCCCGGCCGATTTCTTGACGGCTTTCTTTGAAGACTTTCTGACAGCTTTTTTGGCTGTTTTTTTTGTGGCCGCCTTGCGTCCCTTTTTCTTCGGGGAAACCTTCGCGCGCGGGAGCGCACTCTTGCGAGCTGCTTTGACTGCCTTCTTTTTCTTCTTCGCGGCGGTTGTCTTGGCTTTGGCCATTACGCTTCCTTAGAATTTCAAACGGCGCCGGCGTGTGCGCGATCACTCAAACGGGGTGCTGCCAAACCGCTGCGCAAAATCAGTGGTGTCCAGTTAGCGAGCCTGCG
>JAGVII010000650.1 GCA_020056155.1 Afipia sp. | reverse complement strand
GGATTGAACGACGCCGGTTGCGGTGCTGGCATCGGCATCGACACCGGCTTGTAGCCCGCCTGCGTCGTCGGATTGTCGATCGCCGAGAGCCTCGGTTTTTCGCCGATCGCCGCGAGACGATCGAGGGACGAACATCCGCTGGCCATTGTGCCGAGCGCCAGCAGGCTGCCGGCGATGATGAGGCGATTGAACACATTGGACTTGGACATGACTGTTACTCGGCTTTTCTGGATTCAGGAGCGGGGGCGGCTGGCGGTTCGCCGGGCGAGAGCGCTGCGGTCGTCGTGAGGCGCGGCGTCGGAACCATGATCGAGACCTGCCCGGGGCCGGTCACGACACCTTGAACGGTGCGCTTCGACTGCAGGTTGACGACGTTGACGACGTCGCCCTCGGTGCCGCTGTCGAGCGCTTTGCCGCAGCCGGTGAGATAGATGCCCGGCGTCTCGTAAATCAGCGTCACGCCCTGGTCGCGCAGGACCAGATCCGGCTTTGCGAGATCGGCTGCTTTCAGTGCCTGTCCTGCGCGCATCTGCTTGCGGACTTGCATGCCGACCGAACGATCGCGATTGGCGATGTCGTTGCCGACCTCGGCTTTCGGGCGCCGCTCGATCACGACGTCGGATGCCCTGAGAATCTCGTTGCGTTCGACGGCGCGGGTCAGCACAGCTGCTTCCACGGTTTCCACCGCAGTGCCGGTGAAGCGCAGCTTGGTCGGCGTGTAGGTTACGTCGTTGGCGATCTCGAAGGTGATGTCGAAGCGGCCGTTGCGCGGGTCGAACCGCACGGCGGTGGCGCGCATGTCGCCGGTATGGGCCGAATCGAGCTGAAGTTCGCGCAGGTCGCGCTCGAAGGTCACCGAGATACTGGCGGCGTCGCCGAGGCCGTTGCGGCGCTCGAGCACGCGGGCGATCTGATGCTCGATGTCCTTCGAGACCAGCGTACGCGACGACCGCGTCACCGAAACCTCGCGGATGTCGTGGGTCTGGACGCCGATCACCTCATGGGCGCGCAGCACCGACAGCAGTTGCTGCGTCGGCAACGATCCGGTGGTGCCGAGATCGGGCGCACGGAAGATGGCGATCTGCGCGGCGGTTCCGGCGTTCTCCACCACGTCGCCGATCCGGACCACATCGCTGCTGACGGTGACGTGCGCGCGCAGCACGGGAGCTGCGAGCGAGTCTCGTTCCGCCTGCGCGAATGCCGCGCCGGATGTCATGGCGAGCAGGGCGGCGGCGATCAGGGCTGGGCGCAACATCATTCTCTCCCTCAGCGGAACATGCCGGTGGTGGCCTGCATCATCTGGTCGGCGGCGCTGACGACCTTGGCGTTCATCTCGTAAGCGCGCTGCGCGGCGATCAGGTCCGAGATTTCGGACACGACCTCGACGTTGGCCGATTCAAGATTGCGCTGCTGCATGTCGCCGAAGCCGTCGGCGTTGGCGATGCCGTCCTGCGGCGGGCCGGAGGCGGGCGTATCGGTGAACAGGTTGTCGCCGATCGACTGCAGGCCCGCCTTGTTGATGAACCGGGTCAGGCCGATCTGGCCGACCACGGTCGGTGTGGTAGTGCCCGGCGTCGTGACCGAGACCTGGCCCTGCTGGTTGATGGTGAGGCCGGATGAATTCTGCGGGATGGTGATCGTCGGCTGCACCGGATTGCCCTGCGCCGTCACCACGCGGCCCTGGCCGTCGGTCGTGAAGGAGCCGTCGCGCGTATAGGTATAGGTGCCGTCGGTCATCTGGATCTTGAAGTAACCCTCGCCGCGGATGGCGATGTCGAGGTCGCCGCCGGTCGGGTTGAGCGTGCCCTGCGTCATCAGGCGCGGCGTGCCGACGGTCTTGACGCCGCCGCCGATGTCGATGCCGACGGGCAGGATGGTGCCCTGATCGGACGCCTGTGCGCCGACGCGCTTGACGTGTTCGTAGATGAGATCCTGGAACTGCGCGCGCTGCTTCTTGTAGCCGGTGGTGCGCAGGTTCGCGATGTTGTTGGAGATGACCTGGACGTTGAGTTCCTGGGCCGCCATCCCGGTCGCTGCCGTGTAAAGTGCGCGCATGGATTGGTCTCCTTATGCCGGAACGTCGGCGAGCATCTGGATTGCGTTTTTGCGGAGGTCGCTCTGCTGCTGCATCAGCGATGCGACCGACTGGTAGGTGCGCATGACTTCCATCATGCGGGTCATCTCGGCGACCGCGCTGACGTTGGACTTCTCAACGAAACCCTGATTGACGCGCGAGGCGAGGTCGGGCTGCGCGGCGTTTCCGGCGGGCGCCGAGTAAAGGTTCGCGCCTTCCTTCTTGAGTTGCTGCGGATCGTCGAACTTCACCAGCTTGAGCTTGCCGCGGATGGAGTCGAACTGGGTCACGACGCCTTCGCCCACGGTGATGGTGCCGTCGGCCGAGATCGCGATGTCGCGGTCGGTCGGCTGGAACACGATCGGCCCGTTGGTGCCGAGCACGATGTTGCCGCCGGTGGTCACCAACTGGCCCTGGGCGTTGATCTGGAACGAGCCGTCGCGGGTGTAGCGTTCGCCGGCCGGCGTCTGCACGGCGATGAAGCCCTTGCCGTCGATGGAGACGTCGAGCGGGCTGCCGGTCTTCTCCGAGGGGCCTTGCGTGAAATCGTGATAGGCGGTGCGGTCTTGGACGAAGCTGACGCGGCGGTCGCGGACCGAAAAGTTGTCCTCGTGCGCGCCGGTGGTCAGGAATTCCTCGAACAGCGACTTGTTGGCCTTGAAGCCGTTGGTGTTGACGTTGGCCACGTTGTTGGCAATGACGTCGATCTGCCGCTCAAGCGACATCTGCCGCGATAATGCGACGAGAAGCGTATTCTCCATCGGCCAGTCTCCCCTTGTTGAACCGCGGCCTGCCTCTCCCAAGGCCTGACGCGGATCGTGCGAACCGTTGAAGCTCTCCCAAGCCGCGGTTCGCCATCTACAATGCGAGAGACGTGCCAAGTCAGAAATATGAGTTATTTCAACTGTTTGTTGATTTCAGAGGGGTGCCGGACGTCGGCAATAACCTCTTGTTGACCATGTTGCCCCGGCAAAAATTTCCCAGTTGATGGACAAAAGAAAGATTCCGTTAACCATTGCGTCCGTACGGTGGACACCTGGTGTGGTGGTTCGCAAGTCCGCATCACTTTTGCAGCGAATTCCGTTGTGCGGACTTGCGAACCAAAGCCACACCAGAATTCATAATTTTCGAGTGTCCTTTCGAATTCGAAGTTCGTTGGAAGGATGCTGCAAGGGGAGCGAACTTCGAATTCGGGACAATCGAGCGCTCAAGCGCCGGCGGCCTTTGTATCGCGTCATTTAAAGCCAGTTCGGCAGCATCGAGCCCATCCCAGGACCACGGGCGGGGGCAATGGCAGACGACGATCAGGTCGAAGAGGGCGGCGCCGAAGCCGCTGCTCCGAAAAGCAAGCGCAAGCTCATTGTAATGGGTGGCGCCGCAGTGCTCGTGCTGTTGCTTGCCGGGGGCAGCTGGTTTTTCTTCATGCGCGGACCCGCAAAGGAAATGCATGCCGCCGCGCCGCCGCCGCCGAAGCCGCCGGTCTTCCTCGACGTGCCCGAAGTGATGGTCAACCTGGCCAGCGGGCCGGGCGAGCGGATTCAGTACCTCAAGGTCAGGGTCGTGCTCGAGGTCAAGGACCAGCCGCTGATGGCGCAGATCGCGCCGACGATGCCGCGGGTGACCGATCTGTTTCAGACCTATCTGCGCGAACTGCGCCCTGCCGATCTCAACGGTTCCGTCGGGCTGTTCCGCCTGAAGGAAGAACTGACGCGCCGTGTCAACGCCGCGATCTCGCCCAGTCAGGTGAACGCTGTGCTGTTCAAGGAAATCGTCATTCAGTGACGGACGGAAATTGAAGCATGTCTCCGGGTGATAATGACGTCGATCAGGATGCGCTAGCCGCCGAATGGGAAGGCGCGCTCGATTCCGAAGATCCGGCCGCGGCAGCGGCGGAGGCGGAAGCCAATACGCTGACCGAGACCATGGCCGAGCAGTGGGCGGCGATGGTCGACGACGGCAGCCGCAACCTCGAAATCGGCAAGGCCGGCGGCGAACGCGTCCTGTCGCAGGAAGAAATCGACAACCTGCTCGGTTTCAGCGACGGCGAACTCAACATCGACGAGAACTCCGGCATTCGCGCCATCATCGATTCCGCGATGGTGTCGTACGAACGCCTTCCGATGCTCGAAATCGTGTTCGACCGCCTGGTGCGGCTGATGACGACGAGCCTGCGCAACTTCACTTCGGACAACGTCGAAGTCTCGCTGGACCGCATCACCTCGGTGCGCTTCGGCGACTATCTCAACTCGATCCCGCTGCCTTGCGTGCTGTCGGTGTTCAAGGCCGAGGAATGGGAAAACTTCGGCCTGTTTACCGTCGATTCGAGCCTGATCTATTCGATCATCGACGTGCTGCTCGGTGGCCGCCGCGGCCAGCCGTCGCTGCGGATCGAAGGCCGCCCCTACACCACGATCGAAACCAATCTCGTCAAGCGTCTCGTCGAAGTCGTTCTCGCGGATGCGGAGCAGGCCTTCCGGCCGCTGTCGCCGGTGACGTTCACGATCGACCGGCTTGAGACCAATCCGCGATTTGCCGCCATCAGCCGTCCCGCCAACGCCGCGATTCTGGTCCGCCTGCGGATCGACATGGAAGATCGCGGCGGCAACATCGAACTGCTGCTGCCTTACGCCACCATCGAACCGATCCGCGACGTTCTGTTGCAGATGTTCATGGGTGAAAAGTTCGGCCGCGATCCGATCTGGGAAGGTCATCTCGCGACCGAGATCGCGCAGGCCGAAATCGCGGTCGATGCGGTGCTCTACGAAGCCAACATCCCGCTCAAGCAACTGATGACGCTGAAGGTCGGCGATACCCTGCCGCTCAACGTGCGGCCCGACGCGCTGGTCACGGTGCGATGCGGTGACGTGCCGCTCAGCGAAGGGCGGATGGGACGGGTCGGCGACCGGGTCGCCATTCGTGTCACCAAGCCGCTGCGCAAGCCTCATACATCTTACGCGATGTTCGAGAAGCAGGATGAGCAAACCAAACTGATGGAGGCACAATGAGTCATTTATTCGGACTTGTGATCGAGAGCCTGGTTGCGGTTCTGCTTCTGGTGACAATCGGTTACTGCACGCTGCTGAATCGCCGTCTCAAGCGGCTCAAGGCCGACGAGCAGTCGATGCGCGCCATGATCGCCGAGCTGATCACGGCAACGGAAATCGCAGAGCGCGCCATCGGCGGCCTGAAAGTGACGGTGCGCGAATGCGACGAAAACCTCGGCGCGCAACTCGCGGCGGGCACGACATTGTCTGCGAAACTGTCCAAGCAGGTGACCGCAGGCGAAACGGTTCTCAACCGCCTGACGCAGATCGCGCTCGCGGCGAGGCCGGCCGGTGCTGACGTGCAGGCAGCCGCTGCGGCCGATGTCGCGGAGCCTCCGGCGCAGCACGCATCGGCGCAAAACATGTCGAACGCCAAGGCGTTGCTGGCAGCCGCGCAGGCCTTCTCCGAACGGCGAAGGGCGACCGGTCTCGCTGCATGAAAACGCTTCTTCGCGATATCCGGCTGATCCCGATACTTCTGATCGCGACCTGCTGTCTGGTCGTGCTCAAGGTGGCGGGCCTCCTTCTCGACGGCGGATACATCCTCAACGATACCGCGCCGAAGCCTAAATCCTGGGCGCAGGAAACCTTCAACTTTCCGTCGTCCGGCAACACGATCGATCCGCCGGACATCACCGGATCGGTCGCGGCCAAGAAAGAGGAGAAGCCGGTTGTGGCTGCTCCAGAGGCCTTGCCGCCGCCGCCCGAGAATGTGGTCTATCCCGATCCCAACCGCCCGATCTCGGCATCGGAGCGCGCGGTGCTCGAGAGCCTCCAGGCGCGGCGTCAGGAGATCGAAACCCGCGCGCGCGAGATCGACATTCGTGAAAGCCTGATGAAGTCCGCTGAAAAGCGGATCGAAGGCAAGATCGAGGAAATGAAGGCCACCGAGGCGCGGGTTTCCGTTGCCGGGCAGCAGAAGCAGGAACAGGAGGCCGCACGGTTCAAGGGACTCGTCACGATGTACGAATCCATGAAGCCGAAGGACGCGGCCAGGGTGTTCGACCGGCTCGAACTGTCGGTGCTGTTCGAGATTGCCTCGCAGATCGCGCCGCGCAAGATGTCGGACATCATGGGGCAGATGCAGCCGGAAGCGGCCGAGCGGTTGACGGTCGAAATGGCGCGCCGCTCGACCGGAGACAGATCATCGTCCGCCAGCGACCTGCCGAAGATCGAGGGCAGGCCACAGCAGGCCCGCAATTGAGGCGGGTGATTAACAGCTCCTTAACAGCCGAATTCTAGATTCGATCTGCGTTTCCGGAACAACAGAGAGCCGGGACCATCCGGCGAGAAAGACCCGGCGAGAAAGATTTGGGAATGTCCTGCAAGGCCGCCCTCACGTTCAAGGCCGCCCGGAAATCCGGGGCGAGGGTCCGGTCTTTCGCGGACAGGCTCCGTCGTGGCCTGCAGCCACCGGCACTTGCGCTCGCTGTCGCGTTGTCATGCCTTTCTGTTGCGGCCGACTCCGCGCCCGCAGAACCGGTCAGGGGCGAAGCGACGCTGACGGCGCAGGCCGGTTACGCGCGCATGGTTCTGCAATTTCAGGAAGATGTTCCGACCGAGGTGACCGTCGCGGGCGCGATCCTGGTGATCCAGTTCGGGAGGCCGGTCGCCGTCCCGATCGATCTGCTTGCCGAGTCGGTCCCGGCCTATGTCGGATCGGTTCGCCGCGATCCGGATGGCACCGCCATCCGCATGGCGTTGACGCAGAAGGTACGCGTCAATGTGATGACCGCGGGCGAGCGGGTGTTCATCGACCTGCTGCCGGATCAGTGGACCGGGCTTCCGCCCGCGTTGCCTGCCGAGGTCGTGAAGGAATTGTCCGAACGCGCGATCGCGGCCGAGCGGGCACTGCGGATCCAGAAGATGGCGGATGAAGCCAGGAAGCGGCCGCCGGTTCGGGTGCGGGCGTCGGTCCAGCCGACCTTTGTCCGGTTTGTTTTTGAAATGCCGGACGGCGTCAGCGTGTCGTCGTCGCTGGCCGCGGACAAGTTCTCGCTGTCGTTCACCTCGCCGCTGACGTTCGATCTCGCGGATGCCAAGATCGCGATGCCTGCGAACATTCATTCGATCAACCAGAAGATCGAAGGCGAGACATCGCGCATCGACATCGCGCTAATCGGTGAGGCGGATGTCCACGCCTTCCGCGAGGAGAAGAATTACGTCGTCGATGTCGCGTTCGAGCAGGGCCAAAAATCGAAAGGGGCCAGGTCGCTTCCGAAGGCTCTCTCGACCCCTGCCGACAAGGCCGCTGAAATCGTGCCGCCGACGTCCGAGCAGATCGCGCAGCAGATGGCGAAGCCGGCCGACGCGATGCAGCCTGAGATCAAATCTCAAGAGATCAAATCTCAAGAGACCAAATCTCCTGACGCTAAGTCTTCTGACACCAAGTCTTCCAACACCAAGTCTTCGGAGGTCGCGCCGCCTGAGGCTAATATAGCTGACGCCAAGCTCCCGGACAGCAGCACGCCTTCCGAAAACAAGCCGCCCGTTGCCGAAGTGAAAGCGGAAGCGGCTCCCGCTAAACCAGAGATCGCTGCGCCGCCCGTGACCGCGCCGGTCGCCGCCGCTGTGGACACGCCAGCCAGGACGCCGCAGCCGGACGGTCCTGCAATGACGCCCGCAGCAGGCGTGATCGTGGGCGCGCGGCGCACCAGCGACGACTTCCGCCTGACATTTCCGTTCACCAGTCCGACGCCTGCGGCGGTGTTTCGCCGGTCGGATTCGATCTGGCTGGTGTTCGACACCGATCAGCCGATCGATGCCAGCGCGATCCGGCGTGAAGGCGCGTGGATCGTGGACGATGTGACTCCGCTCGATCTTCCAAAAGGCCGCGCT
>JAGVII010000012.1 GCA_020056155.1 Afipia sp. | reverse complement strand
CTGACCTACGGCGAAACCAAGATCGTGTTCGCCGAGGACGAAGAACAGGTCGACAAGCTGCTCGAACTTGGCGACCGCGCGCCGCACCTCAAGCACATCGTCTATTCCGATCCGCGCGGCATGCGCAAATACGACGACCCCCGGCTGATCGACGCCGCCAGGCTCGCGGAGATGGGACGCGCGCGCGCCGCGCGCGAGCCGCAGCTTTACGATCAACTGGTCGATGCCACCAGAACCGAGGATGTCGCCATCCTCTGCACGACATCCGGCACCACATCGAATCCGAAGCTGGCGATGCTGACCGCAGGCAGCGTGTTGCGCCACTGTGCCGCGTATCTCTCCTTCGATCCCAAGGGCCCGGACGACGAATACGTCTCGGTGCTGCCCCTGCCCTGGATCATGGAGCAGGTCTACGCCCTCGGCAAAGGCCTGCTCAGCCGCATGAAGGTGAACTTCGTCGAGCAGGCCGACACCATGATGCACGACTTCCGCGAGATCGCGCCGACATTCGTGCTGTTCGCGCCACGCATCTGGGAAGCCATCGCCGCCGACGTTCGCGCCCGCGTCATGGACGCCTCCGCGATGAAGCAGAGCCTGTATGAAACCGGCATGAAGGCCGGTCTCTCGGCGCTGGATCAGGGCAAGAAGTCCATGGTGGCCGAGATCCTGGTGTTCCGCGCGCTGCGCGACCGCCTCGGGTTCACCCGGCTGCGGTCCGCGGCGACCGGCGGCGCCGCGCTCGGCCCCGACACGTTCAAATTCTTCCGCGCCATGGGCGTGCCGCTGCGCACGCTCTACGGCCAGACCGAAACGCTGGGCGCATTCACCCTGCACAAGCCCGACGAGGTCGATCCCGACACCACCGGCGTATCCATGTCCGACGAGATCGAGATCGAGGTCCGGGACCCGGACGTCAACGGCGTCGGCGAGATCGTGGTGCGGCACCCGAACATGTTCCAAGGCTACTACAAGAACGAGGCGGCCACCGCCGCCGACATGCGCGACGGCTGGATGCATTCGGGCGATGCGGGTTACTTCAACGACAAGAAGCAACTCGTCGTCATCGACCGCATCAAGGATCTGGCGCAGACTGCGCGCGGCGATCGCTTCTCGCCGCAGTACATCGAAAACAAGCTGAAGTTCTCGCCCTATGTCGCCGAGGCCGTGGTGCTGGGTGACGGGCGCGACTATCTCGCGGCCATGATCTGCATCCGCTTCTCGATCGTCTCCAAATGGGCGGAGAAGAACCGGATTTCCTTCACCACCTACACCGACCTGTCGTCGCGCGCGGAAACCTATGAACTGCTGCGCAAGGAAGTCGAAGCGGTCAACGCCACGCTGCCGACGGCGCAGCGCATCTCCAAGTTCCTGCTGCTCTACAAGGAGCTTGACGCGGACGACGGCGAACTGACCCGCACCCGCAAGGTTCGCCGCACCGTGATCAACGACAAGTATGCCGACATCATTAACGCGATCTACGGCGGCAAGCCCGACATCGACATCGACACCGTGATCCGTTTCCAGGACGGCACCACGCAGCGCATCCGCTGCACGCTGCCGGTCATCGACCTCGGAACGCCACACAGGACGGCGGAGGCGGCGGAGTGAAATACGCCGTGCAAAATGTTTGCCGTCATGGCCGGGCAAAAGCGCGCAGCGCGTCTTTGGACGGATGTCCCGGCCATCCACGTCCTTCTTCGTCATTGCGAGGAGCGAAGCGACGAAGCAATCCAGTTCTTACTTCCTTTAATTACTCTGGATTGCTTCGCTTCGCTCGCAATGACGGAGTTAAGCCCGACAAGACGTGGATGCCCGGGACAAGCCCGGGCATGACGAAGTTGGCATGTTGCCACGACACAAGCAGAGCCGTTCGATGAACACCCAGCTCCTGATCCAACTCCTCATCAACGGCCTCGTGGTCGGCACGCTGTACGGCGTCGTGGCGATGTCGTTCGTGCTGATCTACAAGGCGACGCAGGTGGTCAACTTCGCGCAGGGCGAATTGCTGCTGATCGGCGCGTGGGTCTGCTGGTTCCTGCTCACCAAATATCAGGTGCCGTTCTGGATCGGCATGCCGATCACACTTGTGTTCATGTTCGTGTTCGGCATCCTGATCCAGCTCGTGATCCTGCGCCCGATGATCGGCGAGCCGATCATCTCCGTCATCATGGTGACGATCGCGCTGTCCACGGTGTTTTCGGCACTGATGAAATGGATCTTCGGCGTCAATCTCCAGCCGTTCCCGAAAATCTTCAACACCCAGCTCGTCAACATCTTCGGGATGCAGGTCCAGACCGTCTACATCCTCAGCCTCGCGGTGTCGGTGGCGATGATGGCGGGCATGGCCTGGTTCTTCAAGGTGTCGAAGTATGGCCTCGCCATGCGCGCCACCGCGTTCAACCAGCAGGTCGCGCAGTCGCTCGGCATTTCGGTGAAAAGCGTGTTCGCGATGGCGTGGGCGATTTCCGCGACAGTGTCGGCGGTAGCCGGTGTCGTCGTCGCCGTGGTCAACGGCGTTTCGGCGGGCCTGTCGGCCTACGGCATCAAGGTGTTCCCGGCGGCGATCCTCGGCGGTCTTGACAGCGTCGGCGGTGCGGTGGTCGGCGGCATCATCATCGGACTGCTCGAGAACGTCGCGCACTTCGTCGACAGCGAATATCTCCACTGGGGCAACCTGTTCGAGATCGCGCCGTTCTACGCGCTCATCATCATTCTCATGATCAAGCCTTACGGCCTGTTCGGCACCAAAGACATCGAGCGGATCTGATCATGGCAGGCCATACCCTCCTCCCCGCAGGCGATTACCGCACCACCTACGCGGCGGACACCACCGTGTTTCCGACCACGACCAGCCGCAACGCGATGATCGCGGGCATCGTGCTGATCTGTTTCGCGCCTTACGTGGTGAACGAATATGCGTTGAGCCTGCTGATCCAGATCGGCATTTTCGGCATCGCCGCGCTCGGCCTCAACATCGTGGTCGGCTTCACCGGACAGATTTCGATCGGCCACGCCGCGTTCTTCGGCTTCGGCGCGTTCACCTCGGCTTATGTCTCGACCAAGCTCCACGTCCCGGTGTTCTTCGCCATTCCGCTCTCGGGTCTCGTGACCGCGCTGGTCGGACTGATCTTCGGCCTTCCCGCCGCTCGGCTGAAAGGCCTCTACCTCGCCATCGCGACGCTGGCGGCGCAGTTCATCCTGCTCGACTTTTTCTCGCGCGCCGAATGGTTCACCGGCGGCAGCGTACCGGCCCATGCCGAGCCGTTCTCGATTTTCGGTCAGGTGCTGCGCGGCGACCGCCAGTATTTCTACGTCGTGCTGGCCTACGTCATCGTCTGCTATCTGCTGGTCACCAACCTGATGCGGACGCGCGACGGCCGCGCGCTGGTGGCGGTGCGCGATCACTATCTCTCAGCCGAGATCATGGGCATCAACCTTACGAAGTACCGAACGCTTTCGTTCGGATTGGCGGCATTCTTCGCCGGCGTCGGCGGCGCGCTCTACGCCCATTACAATCAGGTCGTCTCGAACGAAGGCTTCGGCATCGACCGTTCGATCATCTTCCTCGCCATGATCATCATCGGCGGCATCGGCTCGATCATGGGCACGCTGCTCGGCACCGCCTTCATGGTGCTGCTGCCGGAATCGATGGAGTGGATCAGCGCCGCACTCAGCGGCAGCGTCATCGACCAGGTCCTTGGCCTCAAGAACAACATCGCTTTCTTGCGCGAGATGGCCATCGGCGTCATCATTATCATCTTTTTGATCTTCGAGCCGGACGGGCTTGCCCACCGGTGGCGGCAAATCAAGGCTTACTGGAAACTCTACCCGTTCTCGCATTGAGGTCGGAACGGGACCAAAACAAAAGACCTCGAGAGGAAACCGGAGGATTACGCTTATGACCATGACGAAATTATTGAGTACAGCGTCACTCGCCCTGCTGCTCGGCAGCACTGCCGGCGTGGCTCAGGCGCAGGTCTCACTGGGACATCTCGCCGATTATTCCGGTCCGACGTCGGACGTTGGAACGCCTTACGGTCAGGGCGTCGCCGACGCCTACGCCTGGATCAACAAGAACGGCGGCATCGGCGGCAAGCCGGTGAAGATCGACACGGTCGATTACGGCTATCAGGTGCCGCGCGCGATCGCGCAGTACAAGAAGTGGTCCGGCAGCGACAAGGTCGCCGCGATCATCGGCTGGGGCACGGCGGATACCGAAGCCCTCACCGGCTTCCTCGCGCAGGACAAGATCCCTGACATCTCGGCCTCGTACTCGGCGGCGTTGTCAGATCCGACCGGCGCGGGCGGCAAGGGCAAGGCAGCGCCCTACAACCTGTTCTACGGTCCGAGCTATTCCGACGCGCTGCGCGGCATGCTGACCTGGGCGGCGGACGACTGGAAGGCCAAGGGAAAATCCGGCAAGCCGAAGTACGTCCACATGGGCGCAAACCATCCGTACCCGAACGCACCGAAGGCGGCAGGTGAAGCGCTCGCCGCCGAACTCGGCTT
>JAGVII010000628.1 GCA_020056155.1 Afipia sp. | reverse complement strand
GACGGGCTTGGCCGCGTTTCGTTTCTTGCTCATCTTGCCACAGTATCATGTTCGCGATGACAAGCCGAGACCAACTACGAAAGCGTCGCGCCGACAATTTCCTCGCAGCTCGCGATCATGAAGGCATCGGGCGCCAACGTGGTGCTCATCCAGAAAAATTTGGGGATCAGACGACGGTCTATCCCGGTACGCCCGAGCAGTACACTCCGACCCAGGTGGCAGCTGCAATAAGCGAATTTCTCGGTCACCGCATCGAGCACTGAACCGTCTCGCAGTCTGAGTGGTATGGCCGAATTCTGAAATTGACCGAGCATGACGTGCGGATCAGTCGGGTCATGGCCGGGCATATCTCCGCCGTTGCGGCGCATCTCATAGAGCCCTTCAAGCCGAACAACCTGATTGCCGATACTACAGGACGGCCCCCGATGTCGCTCGCGGACGCTTTAGATGCCGGGCGAATTAAGCTCGCATAGCGGGTTCGGTGACCTTGGCATGGCGCACCGGCCGCGTGGCCGTTGCGATTCGTCGACCGTGCGCGCATGCCGACCATGCCCCGCGAATGACGACTTGATATTTCACATGCGAAATATATCGTGGGCGACATGAAACCAGATCCCCGGCTGATTTTCCTGATGACGGTTGGCTATCGCAGACTGCAGCGGGGCCTCGAACAGCAGATGCTCGCTGAAGACGGCCTGACCTCGGCGCAATCCGGCGTCCTGTTCTTTCTGGGACGGAACGACGGCGCGCTGATCGGCGATATTTCCACGTCGCTCGATCTGGTGCCGTCCGCCATCACAGGTCTCGCCGACCGGATGGAGCGGGCGGGATTGATCCTGCGAAATCGTGACGAAGCAGACGGCCGCGCGCAGCGCGTTTATCTAACCGAGGCCGGAGAGAAAATCCGCAAGCGCGCCGTCACGCAGGCGCGGGCCATCAACGCCACGCTGATGGAGGGATTCTCCGACGACGAGATCGACGTGGTGTCGCGCTGGCTGACAAGCCTGCAGACGAAATTTCCCAAGGACAGCTCCCGAAGTTCAATCCAAACCAACCTGAAAGGAACGACGACCCATGACTGAATTCGTAAAGACTGAGCTCGATTCCGGTGTTCTGACGGTGACCCTCGCGCGCCCGGACAAGAAGAACGCGATCAGCAACGACATGTATGGCGCACTCGCAGACGCCGTCGAGCGTGCGGAAAAAGACCCTGCCATTCGCGCAGTGGTTTTCCAGGGCGACGGCGATAGCTTCACGGCCGGCAACGACATGGCCGATTTTGCCGCACAGTCGAAAGATCCGACGATCATGAGCCATGTTCACCGGCTTCTTAAGGATCTTGCGGGATCGACCAAGCCGCTGATCGCTGCTGTGCAAGGCAATGCGGTGGGCATCGGCACGACGATGCTGCTTCATTGCGATCTGGTCTATGTCGCTCCGTCAGCGCGCCTGATCACGCCCTTCGTCAATATCGCGCTGGTGCCGGAAGCTGCATCCACGCATCTGCTGCCCGCGCGGATCGGATATGCCCGCGCCTACGCGATGTTTGCCTTTGGCGAGCCGGTGGATGGCGCAACCGCGGTCTCGATCGGTCTTGCGAACGCGCTCGTGCCTGCCGAGGAACTGCGCGCGAAAGCGCGCGAGGCCGCGCTCAAGCTCGCGAAGCGTCCGGGTGGCTCACTGTCGCACACCAAGGCGCTGATGCGGAACGCCGAAGCCATCGGCGCACAAATGGACAGGGAGGGCGCTCTCCTGAAGGAGCGCCTCAAGAGCGCAGAAGCACGCGAAGCATTTGCCGCTTTCGCCGAACGACGTCAGCCGGATTTTTCCAAGATCGCGGGCTGAGTCTCAACGCCTCATCGAAACGGGCTGATCGCAACGCGGTCAGCCCGAAGTTCTTTCCCACGCGCGTGCATAGGCGCAGCGTCACAACGGGAAAATTGAAGACAAGAAATGCGCATATTCGCGCCATCTATAACTTTGCTTAGGTCGCCAATGAGGACTTGCCTCGCACCCCGGGCGACCGCCTGACAAAGCTCCGGCTCGGTATAGTCCAGACCCGACCACGTAGTGAGCTGCAAAAACTAAAGACTCCACAT
>JAGVII010000114.1 GCA_020056155.1 Afipia sp. | reverse complement strand
ATTATCGAAAGCCCCCCCTTGGAAGTGCGCGCGAACGGAAGATGGTCGGTGATCAAACCGTTCGCCACGGCCCGCGAAACCGTCCATTGCACCGACATTGCCGCCACCATGGCGCCAAGCATCTGACCGGTCTTCACCGGGACACGTAGCCGGTAAAGCGTCAGGAAGTGCGTCAGCGACACCACGAACGCTGCGATAATCGGCAGGGTCAGAATCTTGTCGGGAATGGCGATGTCGGCGAACGAGACGATCGGCACCCAGATCAGGTTCAGGATCGCAACCACCACGCCGAGACTTTCCGCGCCGAGCCAGTTCAGCCAGCCGAGGGCAAATTCACGCTTTTGATCCGGCGAAAGCCGGCTCGCATTGGGGAGGAAACGCCGCCAATGCTTCTTCACGATCTGGAAGCCGCCGTAGGCCCAGCGGTGGCGTTGCTTCTTGAAGGCCTCGTAGGTGTCCGGCAGCAGGCCGAAACCGTAGCGCTTGTTGGTGTAATGCGTAAGCCAGCCGTGTTCGATCACGGCCAGGCCGAGATCGGTATCTTCGCAGATCGTGTCGCCGGCCCAGCCACCCGCCATGTCCATGGCCGCGCGGCGGATCAGGCACATCGTGCCATGGACGATGATCGCGTTGGCTTCGTTCCGCTGCACCATGCCGATGTCGAAGAAGCCGGCATATTCGCCGTTCATGGCGTAATGCATCAGGGAGCGGTCGCCATCGCGATGATCCTGCGGCGCCTGCACCAGGCCCACGCGCGGATCGGCGAACGCTGGGACCAGATCCTTAAGCCAGTCCGGCGTGACGACATAGTCGGCATCGATGATGCCGATGATTTCCGCGTCAGCGGCGGTCCGCGCCATGGCGATCTTCAGCGCGCCGGCCTTGAAGCCTTCGACCTTCTCCGCGTTGATAAAAATGAATCGTTCGCCGAGCGTACGGCAATGATCCTGGATCGGCTGCCAGAAGGTCGGATCCGGCGTGTTGTTGATGATCACGACGCATTCGAAATTCGGATAGTCGAGCCGCGCCACCGCATCGAGCGTCTGCTTGAGCATCTCGGGCGGCTCGAAATAAGCCGGCACATGGATTGAGACCTTTGGGGCGTACCCTTCGGCCGGCACAGGGACCGCCGTCGAGATCAGGCGGGCAGGCTTGTGTCCAAAGGCGATGGTGGCGATTTCCTCGATCCGGGCCATCGCGATCAGGACCAGCGGCACCAACAGGGTAAGGCCCAATGTCAGCGCGAAGGCGGACCCGAAGACGAAGTAGTGCGTGTTCCAGTAGGCAAAGACCGTCGCGACCCAGGCGCCGACGCCGCTGGCTGCAGCGGCGAGAACGGCTGATTGCATGACAGTAGGCCGCGCGAGGCGGAAGATCGGGAGCGACAGCAGAACCCCAACCAGCAGGGCTATGCCCGCGATCTTCCAGTAGTCGTGATCCAGAATGGGCCCGGTCCACGCGAACTTTGGTTCACGTGAAGCATCAAGGATACCCCAGTAAGGTCCAACGCCGCCTTCGAAAAACTTCCAAGGCTGATCGATAGCTTCGACGATGTTGTAGTCCATGCCGATAGCTTCGGCGCGGGTCACGAAATTGCGGAGCACCGAGGCCTGTTCGAACGGACCGGGGAACGCGTTCTTGAGGTTGTATCCCGCGCTCGGCCATCCGAATTCGGCAATCACGATCCGCTTGCCGGGAAACGTGTCCCTGAGCAGTCCGTAAATGTACATGGCCTGATCGACAGCCTGCAGGGCGGTGAAGTTTTCCCAATACGGCAGGATATGCGCGGCGATGAAATCGACCGACGACGCCAATTGCGGATTATCGCGCCAGATGTTCCAGATTTCACCCGTGGTTACGGGAACATTGGTTTGTTTCTTGACGCGCTGGATCAGCTCTATCAGGTCTTCGACCTTCTGTTCTCCGCGGTAGATGGTTTCGTTGCCAACGACGATGCCGATGACGTTGCTGTTGCGCTTGGCGAGTTCAACGGCGGCGGCGATTTCGCGCTCGTTTCGGTCGGTGTTCTTGTCGATCCAGGCGCCGACCGTGACCTTGAGGCCGAATTCGTTGGCAATTGCGGGAACCAGCTCAACACCGCCCGTCGATGAGTACAGGCGGATCGCCTTGGTCATCGTCGCGAGTTTCTTCAGATCCGCGCGAATTTTTTCCTTGTTGGGAATGTTGTCGACGTCGGGATGTCCCGCACCTTCGAACGGCGCGTAAGACAGACTGGGCAGCATTCCGTTGAAGTCGGGAGCCTTCTGCTCGTCACGCAACAGGCCCCAAAGGGCGGCGTGAATGGCGGTAACGCAGAGCAGGACAGCGACGATGGCGCGCATCAAGGAAAACCATACGGGGCCAAACGTGGCAGATCGCGAACCTGTCCCCTCGGTTCGGCAGCGTTAAAGCAGCTTATCTATGCTGCGCAGCTTAACAACTCATACGGCGACATGGCGTTTTGAGGGCGCCGCCGAATCCAACCGAGGCAAAGCCGCTTGGTTCCCTCGCCGGCAGTTTCGTGGCCGGCTTATTTGGCCGGGGCCGCCGGTGCAGGCGCTGCAGCTGGGGCCGGCGGTGTCGCTGCGGCAGGTGCCGGGGCGGCGGGCGTTGCAGCGGTCTGCGGTTGGGCCGCCGGATTGATCCAGCAGGCGTGGACGCGGCCGTT
>JAGVII010000208.1 GCA_020056155.1 Afipia sp. | reverse complement strand
GCGCCTCGCGCATCTGCCGGACGATGGGCGTAACCCTGTAGGCCTCATCGAGACCGAAGGCCGGGTCGCGCGATGAGAACGGAGCAATCTGGCGGCCCTGACCAAGCACCGACAGAACCTCGGTGGCGATATCTTTCGCATCCATCATCGTCGTCGCGGTCATGACGGCAGGATCTTGCCGGGATTCAGAATGTTGTGCGGATCAAGCGCTGCTTTCAACGCGCGCATGGCTGCGACGGCCTCAGGTCCAAGCTCGGCCTCAAGATATTTCTGCTTGCCCTGGCCGATGCCATGCTCGCCCGTACAAGTGCCATCCATCGCCTGCGCCCGCTCCACCAGCCGGTGCAGGAACTCTTCGGCGCGCCGCATCTCGTCGGGATCGTTGACATCGCACAGCAGCGAGCAATGGAAGTTGCCGTCACCGACGTGGCCCACTATGGGCGAGATCAGTCCAACCGTCGCCAGATCTTTCTCGGTCTCCACCACGCACTCCGCCAGCCGCGAGATCGGCACGCAGACGTCGGTCGCCACCGCCTGTGCTCCGGGGCGAAGTCCGCGCACCGCCCAGTAGGCATCGTGCCGCGCCTGCCACAGCCGGGTGCGATCTTCCTGCCGCGTGGTCCACTCGAACGATCCGCCGCCGCATTCGGCGGCGATCTCGCCGAACATCCGCGACTGCTCGGCGACATCGGCCTCGGTGCCATGGAATTCCAGCAGCAGCAGCGGCGTTTCCGGCAGCGACAGTTTTGAGTAGGCGTTGCAGGCCGCGACCTGCGCGGCGTTCAGCAGTTCGATACGCGCCAGAGGAATGCCGGTCTGGATGGCGAGAATGGTCGCGTTGCAAGCGCCCTGCACGCTCGTAAACGAACAGGAGCCCGCCGCGATGGACTGCGGAATTCCGCGCAGCCTGATCGTCAGTTCGGAAATGATGCCGAGCGTGCCTTCGGCGCCGACGAACAGATGGGTCAGGTCATAACCCGCCGAGGATTTCTTGGCGCGCGTGCCGGTGGTGATGATCTCGCCATCGGCGCGCACCACCTTGAGCGCGAGAATGTTGTCGCGCATGGTGCCGTATCGCACCGCGTTGGTGCCGGACGCGCGGGTCGAGGCCATGCCGCCGATGGAAGCGTCCGCGCCGGGATCAATGGGAAAAAACAGCCCCTGATCGCGCAGATGTTCGTTGAGCGCCTTGCGCGTCACGCCCGGCTCGATCACGCAGTCGAGATCGTCGGCATGAACTGCCAGCACGCGATTCATTTCGCGCAGATCGATACAGATACCGCCCGCGGGCGCGTTGACCTGTCCTTCCAGCGACGTGCCGGTGCCGAACGGAATCACGGGCACGCGATGCTTCGCGCAAATCCGCACCACGTCCTGAATATCGGCCGTTGTGCGCGCCATGATCACCGCATCCGGCGGCTGCATCGGCAGCCAGGTCGTGGTATGAGCATGCTGTTCACGCACCGCCTGCGAAGTAATGAGATTGTTGCCGAACCGCGCCGCGAGCGCTTCGATGGCGCTCGAAAGTGCGGATGGTGCCGGACGTGTCAGGGCTGCGTTGGAGAAGGCCACGGTCGCTCGTTTCTTTTCTTCGATGCTGTTATGGCGCGAAGCGTGGCAAAGGATGTATAGCGGGTCAAGTGATTGGGCTCAGCGAACCGGGATTTGAGATGACATCAAGCACGCTTCCGAAAAACAATGCGCCGCAACATGTGGCCGCGCCGTTCATCACCACGGTCATGCAGATCGAGCCGCAGTGGATCGATTACAACGGCCATCTCAACATGGCGTACTACAATGTGCTGTTTGACCGCGGCATCGACCAGATGTGGCTCGAACTGGGTATCGGCCCGCAATACATGAAGGAACGCCACGGCTCGACCTTCACGGCCGAGGCGCATGTGCGCTATCTGCGCGAGGTGCATCTAGGCGATCCGGTGCAGGTGTCGGTCTATCTGGTTGCGGCTGACGAGAAGCGCATTCACACGTTCGAGGAACTGCGCCACGCTACCGAGGAATGGATTTCAGCTACCTCGGAGAACATGACGCTCCACGTCGATATGAGCGCACGCAAAACCGCGCCGTTTCCGCCGGACATTGCCGCGCGCATTCGCGAGGTTGTCGCGGCTCACGGCGCGGTGCCGCGACCGGATGGGATCGGCCGGCGCATTGCCATGCCGTCCAAATGATCCCAGCCTTCGCCGCAGCCTGACCACGAGGCCGTTACGGGCCGGTGCCGCGCCGCGCCAGACCCACAACCGCGGAAATCAGGAACAGGATCAGGGCGACAAAGAACACGATCTTGGCGATTTCGATCGACGCGCCCGCGATGCCACCGAAGCCCAGAAGGCCCGCGACCAGCGCGATAATCAGAAATGTAACTACCCAACTCATCATGACACGCTCCTGCGGTTCGTTTCGGGGGAGCAATGCGCTCCTGCTGCAAAACCAATCCTGCACAGGAACGAAAGTTCCAGGCGCCAGAAGCACCAAAAAGCGCCGAAAAGCCTGCATCAGACGGAACAATTCCGCCGATCTTCGCAAAAAACGCCATTTCGCCGCTCTGCGTCCTGGGGATGAGGCTGTCGGAAGTGCCGCAGAGCGCCTATATCTGCGGTAATCCTGATATGCAGGCTCCCGTCCCCGGCTCGGCGCACGATTTTGCTGATCGCGCTCCAAAGTGCCATCGTGGCCGCAAAGACGAATCGCATGACCGAACCGAACAAACTGCCGCCATTGGACCCTGCCCGTGACGTGACGAACTACCAGCCTGCCGCTGGCGGCATCGCGGCGCGCGCCCGTGCCGCCGCAGTTCCTCAGTATCTGACAGCGCTCAATCCCGAGCAGCGTGAGGCGGTGGAAACCCTCGACGGGCCGGTTCTGGTTCTGGCAGGTGCCGGCACCGGCAAGACGCGTGTGCTGACCTCGCGCATCGCGCATATCCTGTCGACCGGCCGTGCGCGGCCTCACGAAATCCTCTCGGTCACCTTCACCAACAAGGCGGCGCGCGAGATGAAGCATCGGCTTGGCCAGATGCTCGGCCAGGCCGTGGAGGGCATGCCCTGGCTCGGCACCTTCCATTCCATCGGCGGACGAATTCTGCGCTATCACGCCGAACTGGTGCAGCTGAAATCGAATTTTACCGTGCTCGATGTCGACGACCAGATCCGTCTCCTCAAGCAACTCCTTCAGGCCGAGAACATCGACGACAAGCGCTGGCCGGCGCGGATGCTGGCGGGGCTGAT
>JAGVII010000253.1 GCA_020056155.1 Afipia sp. | reverse complement strand
GCCACCGCCCTGATGCTGATGGCCATGAACGAGCGCTCGTTCGTGGTGACGACGGCGTATCTGAAGACCGAAGCCATCCAGGCGGCGATCTTCGGCTTCGTGTTCCTGTCGGACCATCTCACTGTGCTGAAAGTCGCGGCCATCGTGATCGCCACCGTCGGCGTGGTGATCACGGCATTGCGGCCCGGCGGCACGAAGGGGTTCGGCAATCTGAAGCCGACGGCGCTGGGTCTCGTCGCGGCCGCGTTCTTCGCGCTCTCGGCGGTCGGCTATCGCGGCGCCATTCTCAATGTCACGGGCGTGAGCTTCGTCACCGCGGCAAGCCTGACGCTTGTGGCGACGCTGCTGATGCAGACCGTCGTGCTGTCCGGCTGGCTGATCGTGCGCGCGCCCGGAACGATGACCGCGATCTTCCGGCTCTGGAAGCCATCGATGTTCACCGGCTTTACCGGATCGTTCGCCTCATTGTTCTGGTTTCTCGCCTTCGCGCTGACCGCCGCGGCGAATGTGCGGACGCTGGCGCTGGTCGAGGTGCTGTTCGCGCAGGGCGTGGCTTATTACTCGATGAAGCAGGCAATATCGCTGCGGGAAGTCTCCGGCATTGTGCTGATCCTGATCGGCGTTGCGATGCTGGTGGCGGGCTAATTCCTGTCGCCCGGCAGGACAGGCAGGGCGGCCACTTCGATCCCTTCATCGACCAGCGATCGGGCTTCCTCAGTGGTGGCCTCGCCGTAGATCGCGCGATGCTCGATATCGCCGTAGTGCATCTTGCGGGCTTCGTCCGGAAACTTGTTGCCGACATTGTCCGCATTCTTGAGAACGTGGTCGCGCAGTTCCTTCAGCTTTGAAAGAAGCTCGCGCTCCTGCGGCGCCATCACCAGCGATGTCGATGCCGTGTCGTCGGCGGGGGCGGCCACGGGCTCCGGGTTCGACCTTGATTTGCCCTTGCGCGCGATGCGCGGCGCCATGATCGCTTTTTCGACCTTGGTGGAGTCGCAGGCGGGGCAGGCAACAAGTCCGCGCTTGTGCTGACTGTCGTAAGCCGAAGAGCTTTGAAACCAGCTGTCGAAGTCGTGGCCGCGCTCACAGCGCAGCGCATAGCGGATCATGCCGATCCCCGTACGAGATGCAGATGCTCCGGTCCGGCTTTCGGATCGGCGAGGCCGAAGCGGCGGCCATGCTGCAGGGACGGAATGCTCTTGCGGACCGACTGGACTTTCGCCGGATCGATCCTGGCCAGCACTACGCCGGGTTCGACGCCGCCCTCGGCGAGGATTTCGCCCCACGGATCGACGATCAGCGAATGGCCATAGGTCTCGCGGCCGCTTTCGTGTTTTCCGGCCTGCGCGGCCGCGAAGATGAAGCAGCCGTTCTCGATGGCGCGGGCCCGCAACAGGGTGCTCCAGTGCGCTTCGCCGGTCCTCACCGTGAAGGCGGACGGCACCGAAATGAACGACGCGCCGGCCTCGGCAAGCGCGCGATAGAGCGCGGGAAAGCGCACGTCGTAGCAGATCGTCAGCCCGATCCGGCCCCAGGGGAGATCGGAGATGACGGCGGTCTCGCCCGGCTGATAGTTGGCGGACTCGCGGTAGCTTTCGCCGCCGTCGAGTTCGATATCGAACATGTGGATCTTGTCGTAGCTGGCGAGGATGTTGCCGTCCGGCGCGATCAGGAACGAACGGTTGGCCGCGCGCTCTGGATTGGCGCGCACCGCGAGCGAACCGATGTGCAGATAGATTTTCAGTTCGTGCGCCAGTTCGCGATAGGCCTTGAGCGAACGGTCATCTTCCTCGCTCGCGAGCAGTTCGAACAGCGCCTTGCGGTTCTGCTGAATGATGTTGGTGACTTCGGGCGTCTGGACGTAGTCGGCGCCCTTGTCCTTGGCCTCGCGGATCAGCGCGATGCCCTGGGCGAGGCTCGTTTCCGGCAACAGCGCGGTGCGCATCTGCACCATGGCGGCGGTGAAGGGAGCGCCGGTTTCAATGCTGGCTGTCATGATGAAACCTTCTGACCGGCGAGCAGGCCATCAAGCTTGCCTTCGCGGTCGAGTGCGTAGAGTTCGTCGCAGCCGCCGACATGGAGCTTGTCGATGAAGATTTGCGGAAACGTCGCGCCGCCGCTGGCGCGCTGGACCATTTCCGCGCGCCAGTTCGGATCGGCTGCGACGTTGAATTCGGTAAAGGCTGCGCTCTTGCGAGTCAGCAGCGATTTGGCAGCGCTGCAATAGCCGCATCCGGGACGTGTGTAGATCTCGATCAGTGCAGCCATGACTTGCCTTTGCGACTTGCCTTACGAACGGGGAAGAACCCAAATTATATGGGGGTTTAAAGCGTGTCCACAACCCGCGCGAACACCAGCACATCCACCGATGCAGCCCTAGCCCGCAACAACGCGCGTGCGCAGGCGTCAACTGTCGCGCCGGAGGTCAAAACATCGTCAATCAGTACGATCCGGCGGCCTTGCACGATGGATTTGTTCTCCGGAGCCACCTTGAACGCGCCCTGCACATTGAGCGCGCGGTCCGATCGGGACAGGCCGACCTGCTGCAGCGTCGGACGCACCCGGCGCAGCGCATTGCCGACAACCGGCACGTTTGCCGATTTGCCGATCGCTCCCGCCAGCGCGCCGGACTGGTTGTAACGGCGGCTCCAGCCGCGCCGCCAGTGCAGCGGCACGGGAACGAGCGCATCGGCTTCGCTGAGAAGTTCCTGACCGGCCCGCGCCATCCAGCGGCCCATGGTTGGCGCCAGATCGGTGCGGTCCTGATATTTCAGGGCATGGATCATGATCCGCGCCACCTCGTCGTAGCGGACTGCGGCACGGGCGCGCTGATAGGCCGGCGGATCGGCGATGGCCTGCATCGACAACAGGCCGGGCCCCGGATCGT
>JAGVII010000708.1 GCA_020056155.1 Afipia sp. | reverse complement strand
GCATTGATCCAGCGTTTTCCGGATGCGCGTGAGGGTATCGTCCGCCTGCTTGGCGATATGGAACGGATTGCGTCCGCCGCAAACGCGCTCAGAACCGGCATATTCACGTCTCCGTCGCGAGCCTTCCTCGCGCTGCCCAATCTGTGGCCCGCGATCCGCGACTGGAATCTGTCGCTGTCGCAAAAGCTCGACCGCGTGTTCGGCGGTGACGAAGCGGTCAAGACTGCGCTGGCTGCTAACCTGTCCTACTATCACGACGATCCCGCCACGATCTGGTGGGTGTTCTTCGCAGCCGCTCAAGGCAGCTATCTGTTGAGCGGCGGCCGCTATATTCAGGGCGGATCGCAACGCCTCTCCAGTGCGTTGGCCCGGGCCATCAAGACCGCGGGCAGCGACGTGATCCTGAGGCGCACGGCAAGCGCCATCGCCGTCGATTCACGCGGCCGCATCGCGAGCGTCACGCACACGGCAAAGGATGGCAGCGATCTGCAAACCATCGAGACCAACCGCGTGATCGGCAACGCCGCGCCGGAGGTACTGGCCGCGCTGTTGCCTGAAGCCAGCGGCGCGAAACTCTTGGTCGCCGACAAGCACCGCGAACGCTCGATCTCGCTGTTCGCGCTCACGCTCGGCCTGTCGAAGCCGCCCCGTGAACTTGGCGTCAGTAGTTATTCCACACAGTTGCTGCCGGACTGGATGACGAAGCTCAACGACTATGCACTGGCGACGGCGCTGATGGCGGATGAACCGGAGAGACGGATGCCGCCGCTGGCTATCGTCGATTACGCCGCTATCGAGTCGGGCGTTCCCGCGCCGCCTTACGTGCTGTCCGTCGTCGGGCCCGATCAGCTGTCAAACTGGACCGGCGGCGATCCGGATAGCTATCGCGCCAAGCGCGCCCGCTGGCAGGACGCTATCGTGACGTATCTCGACGGACATTATCCGGGGCTGGCGCAATCCATCACCGCATCGACGTTCAACACCGCCCTCTCCGTGCAGCAATATCTCGGCGCGCCGCGGGGCGCCGTCTATGGATTCGCGCCGACGCCGCCGCGCTCGCTGTTCGGCTCACCAAAAAGATCGCCCGCGACGCCGATCCCCGGACTTTACCTCGCGTCGGCCTATACAGGCTTTGGTGGTTATACCAGTGTGATCCAGTCGGGCGGCGCGTGCGCCGACATGATCATGCGCGAGCGCTGAACCGCTCAGTTCGTATTCAGCCGGAACCGCAACGTCGTTGCGCCGACGAACGACACGAAATCGCCCTGCCGTTTCCAGGTCGCCGCGTCGCTCAACGCACTGACCAGTGCGTCGTCGGCCTGTGCACGCTCGGGCGTACAGCCACGATCCTGCATCGCGCCGGGAACGAAGATGACCGTGTCATTGGCCACCGAGAACTGCCCCTTGCCGGACTTGCACCACAGATCGAGTATGGCTTCGCCCTTCTCGCCGATTTCGAGCGTCGGGATCTTCTTCGATCCGGGCTGCGGACGCGCCTCGAGAGTCATCTCCAGTCCGAACGGAAATTCACTGGCGGCGGTCACTGCGACATGTCCGAAAACGCCGGCCACGACAACAAGACCGAATGCAGCGTGTCGCAGAACAGTCATCACAGATCACCTCACCGATTTTCATTTCGCGCGAGGTTCTAGACGTTCAGGGGCGCTTTTTCCAGTGCGCGCGCCGAGCAAAATTTCGCAGATACGGCGACGGCCGCATCGACGTATCGCTGCAAGCAGTCCTGATGAAGCCGGCAAGACGCCCTCAAACAAGGCTCGAATCATTGAACATCTGTAACGTCACAATGTCGCGAAAGGGGGAAGCCGACCGGCCTTCGCCGCAGGCCCATGCTAGGGTGAAAGGCGGAACTTGACGAAATGCCGCAACCGCCAGGTTGTGGAGCCTTCGTCCGTGATAGACGTTTTCTCCGACATCTCAGGGCGTTAGCCCAATCTGGGAGCATCATCTGTGAATGGTATCGGCTCGACGCTCAAAGCGGTGTGGCGGATTGCTGCACCGTACTTTCGCTCCGACGACAAGTGGGCAGGACTTGCCCTGCTCGGCGCAGTCATCGCGATCCAACTTGCGAGGGTGGCCATCAACGTGCTGCTGAATTCGTGGAACAACCGCTTCTACAACGCGCTGCAGGAACGCAACTGGGAGAGCTTCGTCTCCGAGATCATCTACTTCACGGTCATCGTCACGATCTTCATCATCATCGCGGTCTATCAGCTCTACCTGAACCAGTGGCTGCAGATCCGCTGGCGCAAATGGATGACCGAACGCTACCTCGGCGAATGGCTCAGCCACGCCAATCATTACCGAATGCAGCTTCAGGGCGACGCCGCCGACAACCCCGACCAGCGCATCACCGACGACGTCAAGCTGTTCGTCGATCGCACGCTATACATCGGCGTCGGCCTGCTGGACGCCGTGGTCACGCTGGCATCGTTCATCGTGATCCTCTGGACGCTGTCGAGCGCCGCGCCGCTGCATCTGTTCGGCCAGGACATCAACATTCCGGGCTATATGGTCTGGGGCGCGCTGATCTACGCAGCGCTCGGCACCTGGTTGACCCATCTGATCGGCCATCCGCTGGTCGGACTGGATTTCCGGCAGCAGCAATACGAGGCGGATTTTCGCTTCAATCTGGTGCGCGTCCGCGAAAATTCCGAGCAGATCGCACTGCTGGACGGCGACACCGCGGAGCGCCAGCGCCTGCTGACGCGGTTCGGATCGGTGGTCGATAACTGGCTCGGCATAATGCGCCGCACCAAGAAGATCACGGCATTCACCGCGAGCTACGAGCAGGCCTCGGTGATCTTTCCCTACATTCTCGTCGCGCCGGCCTACTTCGCCAACAAGATGCAGCTCGGCGGCATGATGCAGACCGCGTCCGCCTTCGGCAGCGTGCAGACCGCGCTGTCGTTCTTTATCTCGACCTATCGCACGCTGGCGGAATGGCAGGCCGTGGTCGCCCGCCTCAATGGCTTCGAGGCCGGAATCGACGCGGCCAAGGCGCTCGCGGTGAGCCCCGGCTCGATCCAGCCTGTCGCCACATCGGACTCGGGCGTTATCGCGCTTGACGATCTGCTGCTTACGTTGCCGAACGGGAAGCCCCTGGTACAGACCTCCGGCTTCAAGCTGCGACGCGGCGAACGCACGCTGGTCACCGGGCCGTCCGGATCGGGCAAGTCCACCCTGTTCCGCGCCATCGCCGGGATCTGGCCGTTCGGCACAGGCGCGATTTCGATTCCGCAAGGCGCGTCGCTGATGATGCTGCCGCAGCGGCCCTACTTCCCGGTCGGCTCGCTTGCCTCTGCGATCACCTATCCCTCGAAGGACGACACCTACAGCGCGGCACAACTCGGCGATGTCCTGAAGCTCGTCGGTCTGCCAGCACTGGCGGCGCGGCTTGACGAGGAAGGACACTGGAACAGGACACTGTCGCTCGGCGAACAGCAGCGGCTCGGGATCGCACGCGCGCTGCTGCACACGCCGCAATATCTGTTTCTCGATGAAGCCACCGCGTCGCTGGATGAGCCGTCCGAGGCGCTGCTCTATCGGCTGATCGCGGAGAAGCTGCCCGACACCACCATCGTCTCGATCGGACACCGCAGCACGCTCGAGGCATTCCATCAGCGCGAGGTTGCGCTGGTACGCTCAGGAGAGCAGTTCACGCTTGGCGATCGCGAGCGGCCAGCGACAGTGGCGTGATCAATCGTTGATCCAGTGCTGCGGCCACGACTCCCGTCGCACCCAGCGATGCCAGACAAAGGCGAACGCTGTCAGCAGCAGCGCTCCGGCGAGAACCGGGGCGATCACGAACGTCCATGGCAGATTGGCCGACACCACCAGCAAGGGATTGATTCCGGCCGGCGGGTGAAATGTCCGGGTTATGAACATCGCTAGCACCGCAAGCCCTACGGCCGCCGCCGCCGCCCAGGCCTGCGGCCCCGCCGCATGAAGCACCATCAGTCCGACCAGGGTCGCGACCAGATGTCCGCCGATCAGCGCACGAGGCTGCGCCGGCACGGCGTCAGGCGATCCGATCACCAGCACGATCGATGTCGCGAACGGGATGACGGCCAGCGGATAGTTCAGTCCAGCCGACAGCAGCTCCATCACACCGATCGCCAGCGCGGCCCCGACACCGGCAACCGCGCCGGCTTTCAGGCGGCGCCATCCAGCGTCGTCCCAAAACCCGGCTGACCTGTCTCGCCAGTTCCTTCGCACAGCACGTTCTCTATCACAGTCGGCTCAAAGAAAAAGGCGGCAGATTTCTCTGCCGCCTTTAGACCTTCAGACGAGGAAGATTTACTTCAGAGCGCCCAGGGTCACGTCGGCCGAGAGCTTGGCGATGAACGTGTCGCCGCACCACTTGGAGCCAATGCCACCGGGATTGATCGGGGTCACGTTGTTGGGCTGCGAAGCGTTGTAGTCGCTGGTGAACGCGTTGCAATCGCCCTGGGACATGTCGGTGCCCGAGTAACGCAGGTCGAGGGTGAACACCTTGTAGGTGAAGCCGACGCCGACGTTCCAGGTGTTATAGTCAGCATAGTCGATGCCGAACTGATACTGGTTGCCCGGGATGCCGGTGCCATAAAAGGCGTCCGACGTACCCAGCCACTGGCGGCCGAATTCACCCGACACGTAAGCGCCGATGCCGCTGGTGCCGAAGAAAGTGCCCGGTGCAGTGATCTTACCGGTGATCGACGCGTAGGTGCCGTCAGCGCCGGTGTTCAGGAAGTTCGGCGAATAGAAGACGTTGCCGCCCAGGGTGAAGTAGTCGTTAAAAGTGTAGGCGACCTTGCCGTAGACTTCGTAGAAGCTGACGTCCTTCTTCATGACGTTGCCGTTGGCGAGGAACACCGGATTGGCTTCGTTCGGGCAGATGACGTTCGCGTCCGTTCCGGAGCCGGGAAGACCGCCGGTGCAGGTTCCGCCTGGATACAGATAGCCGAACACACCGAAGTCGAATGCGACGGGGCCGAAAGTCGGGCGGATACCACCGTAGATGTCGATTTCAGCAGCGGCGCGGTTGGCGAACGAAATGCTGGTTGCAGCCGAACCGACGTAAAGCTGGAGGTTCGGAGTGACGTTGTAGCGCGGCTCGAAGTAAACGGTGCCTGCCGGCTGGTTGTTCGACTGGGTCACGCCGCGGAACACGTAGTTGCTCATGATCGCGCCCCCGAAGGCGAAATCCCAAGGCGACACGACTTCAATCAGCGGCGGAGCCTTGGTGTAGACCTTGCCGAGGTCAGCGGCGGATGCCGAACCCAGACCCATCGCGACGGAAACTGCTGCGACGGACAAACTTACTTTCTTCATGACGATCCCCATCATCGTTTAAAAACCAGTCCGATTGCCGAAGGTCCGAATGACAAGCGTTAATCGACTGCGCGGTATTCAATCTCGTGACACCACAGTGATGGTCAAATTCACGTGCGTGAAGCAAAAAACCCAAGCATTTGCCGCCTTTTTAGGCGTTTCAGGCCGGACCGATGCGGTTCTGTCGCAGTGTTGCATTCCAACAACAAATTTTGGCCCTAATTGACCACAGCGGCCGAAGTTCCGACTGGCAAGGAGGCTCCCCCAGCCGGCAACTCAAGATGACCTTGATAGGGCGACCGTGATTCGCCCTTCCCGCAGGACGCCAGCTCCCAAACGCCGAGGGCCGCAGCGATGCGCTGCGGCCCTGCAGGAGAACTCGGCAGGCCTGCCGAAGCAGGCCGTGATCTCAATTATTGCTGTCGTCGCTGCCGGAGCCGAAGCCCGAAGACCAGCTGGAAGTCGATGCCGGAGCGGGGCTGGACCAGATCGATTCGGCCGGAGCCGGCTCGGGTGCCGGGGCCGGAGCAGGCTTAGGCGCGCGCTTCTTGGCTGCCTTTTTGGGAGCGGCCTTTTTGGCAGCGGCCTTCTTCGGAGCGGCCTTTTTTGCGGATGATTTCTTCGCCGATTTCTT
>JAGVII010000885.1 GCA_020056155.1 Afipia sp. | reverse complement strand
TTCAGGAAGGATTCCAGGATCTTGTTGGTGGTGCGCGGATAGACGTAGTCAGTGCCGGCCAGGACCCAGCGCTTCACTTCGCCGCCTTCCTTGCTCATCAGGTATTCCACCGCCGGGATCGCCTGCTGGTTCGGCGCCGCACCGGTGTAGAACACGTTCTTCGAGCTTTCCTCGCCCTCATACTGGACGGGGTAGAACAGCATGCTGTTCAGCTCCTCGAAAACCGGCAGCACGGACTTGCGCGACACCGAGGTCCAGCAGCCGAACACCACGGACACCTTGTCCTTGGTGATCAGTTCGCGGGCCTTTTCCGCGAACAGCGGCCAGTTCGAGGCGGGATCGACCACGACGGCCTCGAGCTTCTTGCCGAGAACGCCGCCCTTCTTGTTCTGCTCATCGATGAGGAACAGGATCGTATCCTTCAGCGTGGTTTCGCTGATGGCCATGGTTCCGGAAAGCGAATGAAGGACGCCGACCTTGATGGTGTCCTGCGCCTTTGCCCCGCCAATGGTGGCGAGACCCAAAAAAAGACCCGCAGTTGCGGCCAGCCATTTACGGCGGCTAAACGGTGCAACTGCAGCGCTGCTGAAATTCTTAGTCATGCGATGTCATCTCCCTGACGCAGACGTGAAACGCTCCGCGACGGCCCACCGGCCGCCGGCGTTAAGGGAATCGCAAGAACTATGCCATGGGGGAGATTTGCATAAATATTTGATATCAAATGATAAATTTGAGAAGATCGCTAAAGTGTTTTTTGGCTGCCTCGTTTATAAGCAGTCCGACTGACGTTCCTTTCGGCATTTGCACAATAAAGGATCAACAAGCCGTCACTGTCTAAAATTAAAGCATGCTGCCCGGTCTGGAATGCCCGGCTTGGGAGCGACGCCGCGGCTTGCAGCCGGCTCTCCTCCGATTTTACCTTGAAAGCGCCGTCTTCCTGTTCCATATGGAGCGCACGACCTTGAGAATCATCGGGTCTTTGCGAGCCGCGTGTACTGATCCCGTCAAACGGTTTCTGGCTTGCCCCTTCAGCTAACCGAAACCGACGCCCCAGACACGCGGGTGTCTCCGACACCCCGCCCGCACCTGGCATTCCGCCGGGCGCGCGTTGCGACTCATAGAAAGATACCCTTTTGACCTCCTTCCAGGATTTCGGCCTCGCCGATCCAATCTCGCGTGCCCTTAAAGAAGAAAATTACGTCACGCCCACCCCCATCCAGGCCCAAACCATTCCCATCGCGATGACCGGCCGCGACGTGATCGGCATTGCGCAAACCGGCACCGGCAAGACCGCGTCGTTCGCGCTGCCGATCCTGCACCGCCTGCTGGAGAACCGCATCAAGCCGCAGCCCAAGACCTGCCGCGTACTGGTGCTGAGCCCGACCCGCGAACTGTCCGGCCAGATCCTCGAGAGCTTCAACGCTTACGGTCGGCATATAAAGCTGACCTCGGCGCTGACGATCGGCGGCGTCCCAATGGGCCGCCAGGTGCGCTCGCTCATGCAGGGCGTCGATGTGCTGGTGGCAACACCGGGCCGTCTGCTCGACATGGTTCAGGGCAACGCCCTGAAACTCGGACAGGTCGAGTTTCTTGTGCTCGACGAAGCCGACCGCATGCTCGACATGGGCTTTATCAACGACATCCGCAAAATCGTCGCCAAGCTGCCGATCAAGCGTCAGACCCTGTTCTTTTCGGCCACCATGCCGAAGGATATCGCCGACCTCGCAGAGCACATGCTGCACAATCCGGCCCGCGTCGCCGTGACCCCGGTGGCGTCCACAGTGGAGCGCATCACGCAGAAGGTCCTGCAGGTCGATCACTCGGCCAAACCCGCCATTCTGGCCCAGATTCTCAAGACCGAGCAGGTCAACCGCGCGCTGGTGTTTACCCGCACCAAGCACGGCGCCGACAAGGTCGTGAAGGGTCTGGTCAAGGCCGGCATTCCCGCCGAAGCCATTCACGGCAACAAGTCCCAGAACCACCGTGAGCGCGTGCTGGCGGCGTTCCGCACCGGCGACATCCGTACGCTGGTCGCCACCGACATCGCCGCCCGCGGCATTGACGTCGACGGCATCAGCCATGTCATCAATTTCGACCTGACCAACGTGCCGGAAACCTATGTCCACCGCATCGGCCGCACCGCGCGCGCCGGCGCGGACGGCACCGCGATCTCGCTGGTGGCCGGTGGCGAGGAACTCGGCTATCTGCGCGACATCGAAAAGCTGATCCGCGTCACCCTGCCGAAGGAAGACCGCCGCACGCCGGGACATCAGCAGCGCCCGGCCGCCGCCGCTCCGGCGCAGCATCGTCCGGCTCGCTCCGGATCGCATGGGCATAACCCGCGTTCGAACGATGCTGCTCCCGGATCGAAGGGTCCTCGCCGCCGCCGCCGTCCCGGCGGAGGTATGCCGCAGTCCGACC
>JAGVII010000315.1 GCA_020056155.1 Afipia sp. | reverse complement strand
TGGTTCGGAAGGTGGCAAGGCGGCGCTCACGCGCCGCCAAATTTCCAAACGGGAATGCCGAGTCGTTTCGCCTTGTCGGCCAGGTTGTCCTGGATTCCCGTGCCCGGGAAATGCATGACGCCGATCGGCACGAGTTCGAGCATGGCGTCGTTGCGCTTGAATGGCGCCGCCTTGGCGTGCTTGGTCCAGTCCGGCTTGAAGGCGATCTGTGGAACCTTCCGGTTGGTCGCCCATTTGGAGGCGATCAGTTCGGCACCCTTTGGTGAGCCGCCATGGATCAGGACCATGTCCGGATGCTTGGCGTGAACCTTGTCGAGACGATCCCAGATCAAGGTGTGGTCGTTGAAGTCGAGGCCGCCAGTGAGTGCGATCTTGGGCCCAGGTGGCAACAAGACCTCGGTCTCTGCGCGGCGCTTGGCTGCGATGAAATCCCGGGAGTCGATCATTGCCGCCGTGAGCGTGCGATGGTTGACAAGCGAACCCGAGCGGGGGCGCCAGGGTGAACCGGTGTGGAGCTCAAAGTGCTCGATGGCCTGATCGCGGAACAGCTCCAGGCAGTTGCGGCGCTCGATCAGTGTGATGCCTTCGGCCGTCAGGCGCTCGAGTTCGACCGATCGTACTTCCGAACCATTCTGCTCGCGCTGGCTCTTGCGTTGAGCCTGTTCGTTGTCATCGAGATGGCGATCAATTCGGTCCGCGGCACGATGGAACAGGTTGACGGTCGACCAGAGCAAATCGCTAAGGTCCGGCTCGAGCCGCGTATCGCTCAAGGTGGCAACCAAGGCGTCGAAGATATCGGCGACTGCGCCGGCGATCATCTTGCCCTCGGGTAGCGGTCTCGGATCTGGCTCATCGTCAAATGGACGGTAGCCGAAGAGCTGCAATTCGCTGAGGACGTGGTCGGTTGCAGAGGCGGCGTGCGGCGGTTCGATGTCGTCATGGTCGGTCATGGAAGAGGTCCTTTGCCGGATCGGCCGCGCCCATCGCGGCCTTCGTGGCGATCACTCAGGCGGCGGGCGGAGCGGGCCAGAACCCGAAAGCGAAGCGGAGGGCCGAAGCGCCAGCGGAGGATGGCAGAGGTGCGGCTATTTTGCTTCGCGATGCAAAGGCCCGCAGGGCCGGCGGAAAATAGCCGCACCGCAGCCATTGGCGGCCCGGGCCGCTTGCCGTCCGATCGCCCTCTAGAAGGCCGAGGTCGCGCGCCTCTTCGGCATTGGCACCGCCTCGACCGAGCTGTCGGCGTCGAAACAAAACGCGCCTATGCGACAGCGGTCGACAAGAGCAGGAAGCGGGAGACGTCCTCTGGTACGAGTTGCATCCGCAAAGCCGTACGGAGAGCATCGAGGCCGAAGATGTAGAGATCCTCGTTGAAATCACCAAGCCGGGGCGACAACGTGATGGCTTCGATGCCGGCGGCTGCTGCGCGCTGCGTCAGGATTGCCCGGACCGCGTCTCCGGCAGCATCGGCGTCGCGGGCGATATAGAGCCGGCGCAAACTCGACGACAGCAGCATGGCCGAGAGGTGATTGGCTGAAAGCGCAGCGGCCATCGGCAACGTCGGAAGCACACAGCGTAGCGATAGCATGGTCTCGATGCCTTCGCCGGCGACAAGCACGTCGTCGTCAGCCACACCGAAACGAACTGCGTTACCGAGCAGGTCGCCCATGGCTCGTCGTGGCGTGTCGACCGGTGCCTTGCCGAGCCGAACGCGATCAAAGCCGTCCGGATCGAGCCAGGTGCGGTGCACGCCGGTGATCCCGCCATCGAGGTCGGTGACGGCAGCGATCATTGCCGGCCAGGTCTCGGTCGGCAAATGCTCGTCAGGCCGGTAGTAGCAGCGCGGATGGAAGCGCAGGCTGCCACCATGGTACACGCGGGCTATTCCGCGACGGTGCAAATAAGTCTCAACGACGGTACCCTCAATCGGACCTGAGATCGCAAACAGCCGTCTTGCGGCCTCTTGTGAGCCAACCGCGGTGATGGGGCGAGCCGGTTTTGAGGCACCTTCCGGTTTAGCCCGGGGTAGCTTGAGAAAGCGTCTTGCCTCCTCGGCGACGGCGCGGAAGTCAGGAAGACCAAGGCTTTCCCTGACGATGTCGAGGAGATCGCCATGCTCGCCGGTTGCGGCATCCGTCCATTTGCCAGCGGGTCCCTTCGGTGAGTCCTGGAGCCGCACGAACATCGAGCGGCCCGGCGTATTGTGCACGTCGCCAACCAGCCAGTACCGCCCCTGGCGCCTGCCGTTGGAGAGATAATAACGGCACACCGCTTCGGCTTCGCGCGCGAGGCAGTGTGCCAGTTCGGAGGCATCGCGGGCCATCACGCAGCCTCCCGTTCGGCGATGCGCTCGATTGGGTAGTGGTCGAGCACCTTCGCCAGGACTTCGATGCCATCAGTGTCAGTTGGCACGAACATGCGTAGCTTCCAGGTGATGATCTCCCCGAACAGGCCGTACGCGCGCAGCCGGTCGCGCATCGCGTCGTTGAATCCAGAAAGTTCGATGCGATATGCGTCCATGACCCGGACACGGCGGAGCTGGAGGCCTTCGGCGAGCTCAAGGACCGTCCTCCCCTCCATCAGCGCGGCAAAGGCCTTGTCGGTCGCGAGCTTGGGCTCGTCAACGGCAAGGACATTCGCGACCCAGGCTGCCGAGACCTTGCGGCCGATGACGCGTTCGCCAGCATCCGTCTGCAGCCGATAGACCCGCGTCGACTCGTTCGGCAGCCGCTTCCAGATCGGCAGCAACAAGCCCGCCACGATGTGGATCGTGCTTTCGGTGAACTCGGCCACCTCGGCAAGCTCTACCTGCCAGGCCGCGGCGAAGCGTTCGCGATCGGCTTCAACCCAATGGCTTTCCGCCATCATCTTCAGGGGGAGGCTGTGCTGCTCCATTGGCCGGATCAACCGGACGCGTCGTTCGATCTCGCCATCATCGAGCATGAAGCTCGGGGCTGGGACCTGCACGGCGGCTCGTCCGGAGCGCTCATTGATCAGCGGGACAGCACGCTGATCCGACAGGCGGTCGAGGGCATCATCCAGGCTTACAGGATGATTGCGCTGGCGCTGAGTGATCGTGAGGAGCCGGGTCTCGGCGCCCGTCACCGGATGTGTATAGATCGTTCGCCGATCAGTGACGACAAAGCTTTCAGCACGGAGGGTTTCCAGTCCGATGTCGTAGGTACCCGATGCGATCGCGCCTTCGATACGGGCGGTCAGTAGCTGCTCGAAGGCGGTGAACAGAATATTCTGCAGTTGGATAGTGAGCGCCAGCAGCCTGTTCAGGAAGGTCGTGATCGGCGGAAGCTCATCTTTGAGCCCGTTGGCATCCATAAGCTTCAGTCCGGTCGCATCTTCGAATCTCTCAAGCGAGCAGCCCTCGACCTTGCCGCGCGCCAGCAGCATGTAGAGCTGGCGCAATGCATCACGGCCATACTGGCTTTTGAGGTTGTCCTCGGGCCGGAACAGGCCCTGCCCTCCGGTCTGGCGCTGACCCCGGGTGATGGCGCCCAATGTGTCGAGGCGGCGAGCGATCGTGGAGAGGAAGCGCTTCTCCGCCTTCACGTCTGTCGCGACCGGCCGAAATAGCGGCGGCTGCGCCTGATTGGTCCGGTTCGTGCGGCCGAGGCCCTGGATGGCGGCATCCGCCTTCCAGCCGGGTTCGAGCAGGTAATGAACACGCAACCTGCGATTCAGCGCCGACAACTCGGCATGGTAGCTCCTGCCCGTGCCGCCCGCGTCGGAGAACACGAGGATGCGCTTGACGTCGTCCATGAACGCCGTGGTCTCGGCGAGATTCGCCGATGCCGCACGGTTCTCAACGATGAGACGCTGGCCCTTGCGGATCACGCGGCGCGAGCGGCCCGTGACCTCGGCCACCATGTCCGTCCCAAATCGCTGAACGATCTGGTCGAGCGCGCCGGGCACCGGCGACAATGACGCGAGCTTCTCGATGAGGCTGTCGCGGCGTACGACAGCCTCCCGGCTTTCGACCGGCTGGCCGTCCCGATAGACGGGCCGGGAGCAGAGGTTTCCCTCCGAGTCAGTGAAAGGCTCGTAGAGCTGAACCGGGAAGGAATGGGCGAGATAGTCGAGGACATATTCGCGAGGGGTGATGTCAACCTGGACGTCACCCCACTCCTCGGTCGGGATCTCGGCGAGCCGTCGCTCCATGAGGGCCTCGCCCGTCGAGACGATCTGAATGACGGCAGCGTGGCCGACGTCGAGATCGCGCTCGATCGAGCGGATCAACGATGGCGTCTTCATCGAGGTCAAGAGATGGCCGAAGAAGCGCTGTTTGGCGCT